>JBDGSQ010000089.1:0-1472 GCA_042217455.1 Haloferacaceae archaeon
GATGCCGGGACCGCCCTTCTCCATGTAGGTTCTGTTACCCCGCCTCGCAGTCGGAACGGCGTCTCTGCGTTCGTGTCTGGGCGGGTCTCGACGACCGGGCGAGACAGCGGGTCGACTCGGCGAGACGTTCTCGGTCACGCTCTCGGGAGCGAACCAGCCGTTCAGGAAAGCGCCTGCTCCGCCGTCGCTGACCGGGCGAACAAGGAGAGACCGGTCAGTCCAGATTCGATATCGCTTCGTCGATATCGAAGTCTTCGGTGGTCTCGGAGCCCTCTTCGGTTCGATTGACCTCCTCTTGTTCCTCTTCGATCTCTACTTCCGGTCCCTCTGTCTCGGTGAACTCCGAGTTGACTCCCCACGGCACGCTACTGTCCCCCGACCCGAATCTCTCCGATGGCTGGCTCCATTGTTCGATACTGAGACGGTCGCTTCTATTGAATTCACCGGTGACGCGGTGCGAACCCGTTCGACGGGACGGCGCAGGGGTACGGATACCGCACCGGACCGCTCAGTGTGCGTGCGTGTTGAGGTGCGTGTCGCGCGCGCCGTAGGCCGGGCAGAGTTCGATGGTGGCGTGGTCGACGCCGTAGTCCCCGAGTCGCTCGTGGACGCGCCGGGTCACGGCCTCGGCGTCGTCCATCGACGCCACGTCCGTCTCGACGTGGGCGGTTGCGACCGTGATCTGGCTGCATATCTTCCACGCGTGGAGGTCGTCGACGCCGTCCACGCCGTCGACGTCACAGAGCGCCGCCCGCACCTCGTCGGCGTCGAACGGCATCCGGTGGAAGAAGATGGCGCTGCTCCCGCGGAGCACCTTCGCGGCCGACCACGTCACGACGACGGCGATGAGGCCCGCCGTTATCGGGTCGACGACGCGGACGCCGGTCACCTCGACGACCACCGTCGAGAGAATCACCGCGATGGACCCGCCGGCGTCGCCGAGGAGGTGGTAGAACGCCCCCTTCTCGTTGAGGCTCATCTCGCCGCCGTGGAGGACGTAGACCGACCCGACGTTGACGAGCAGGCCGCCGGTGGCGATGACGAGCGTCGGGACGGTGCCGATGTCGACGGGGTTGAGAAAGCGCTGGTAGGACTCCCAGAGGATGAACGCCACCATCGGGAGCAACAGCAGGCCGTTGAGGAACGCCGCCAGCGGTTCGAGGCGGTGGAGGCCGTACGACCACCGCTCGTCGTTGCCGTAGCGCTCTGCGACGTACGACGCGGCGAAGGCCATCACGTAGGCCAGCGCGTCGAACAGCATGTGGAAGGCGTCGCTGAGGAGGGCGACCGACCCGAAGAGGAGGCCGCCGGCGAGTTCGGCGAGGAACCCGAGGAGGTTGATGACCGAGACGGCCGCTAGCTTCCGGCTGCTAGCCGAGGACGACCCGTGACTGTGGCCGCCTCCGTGGTCGTGTCCGGAACCGTGATCGTGGTCGTGTCCGGAACCGTGATCGTGGTCGTGTCCGGAACCG
>JBDGSQ010000089.1:1572-18692 GCA_042217455.1 Haloferacaceae archaeon
GGAACCGTGATCGTGGTCGTGTCCGGAACCGTGATCGTGGTCGTGTCCGGAACCGTGATCGTGGTCGTGTCCGGAACCGCCATCGGGGCTGTGGCCGCGTTCGGTGCCGTGGTCGTGGCTGTGGTCGCGTCCCGTGTCGCCGTCGTCGCCGTCGTCCTGTTCGCCGTGGGTTCCACCACGCGCGTCGTCCGCTCCGCGTTCGCTCATCTCACCTCCGCCTAGGTGACCTCGTGTTATGAAAGTAGCTGCTATAAAACGACCTCCTTTCAATAGTCTTTATTAATTTTCCTTCGTAATATTATTATACCATCGGAAAACCCGTCGCTCTCGCGGATTCCCAGGGGATGGTACCGGCCCCACGTCTAGGTCGCGCCGAGGTCACGCCGTGGAAACGCCGGATGCGACTGATAGGCCGCCTCGTCGACGCCGTCGCTCGGGACGCTCGTCGACGCCGTGGTTCGAGACGTTCGCCGACGCCGTCACCCGAGTTGTTCGCCGACGATGCGGTCGGCCTCGGCGACGAACGCCGCTCTCCGTCCGGCCGGGATGGTCGCGCCGGCGGCGACGTCGTGACCGCCGCCGTCGCCGCCCACGGCGCGGGAGGCCTCCCGCATCACCCGCGAGAGGTCGAGGCCCTGCCGGACGAGGGTGTGCGAGCCGCGGGCGGAGACTTTCACCTCGTCTTCGCTCTTCTCGGCGAAGGCGAGGATGGGGACGTCGCCGCGGACGCCGTCTGCCCCGACGGCCATCCCGGCGACGATGCCCACGATGGTCTCGCGGATGCGGGTGCCGGCGTCGAACCACTGGACGTTGTCCTCGACGGTGACGCCCTCGTTTTTCACCCACTGGAGGCCCTCGGAGAGGTTCCGCCGGTGGTTCCGGAGGAGGGTCCGCGCCCGGTCGAGCGCCTCCCCTCTGTCGCCGAGACAGACCGCGAGGCCGACGTCCGCCCGCTCGTACCGGGCGGTGGCGTTCAGGAGCGTCGAGAACTCGCTCACGTCGCGCAGTTCCGTCCCGGACTCCTCGTCGAGCAGGGTGTAGGTCGTCCCCACGAGCGACTCGATTCTGCTCGCCGGGACGCCGCTGGCGACCGCCCGGCGGATGAGCGCGCTCACGACGGTCTGGCGCTCCTCCATCGAGAGGTCGACCCAGCGCCGCCACTCGCCGCCCGCTTTCAGGTCGAGGTCGAGGTCCGAGAGGAACTCGATGCAGCCGGCCTCGTCGTTCGTGATGCCCGGGATGCGAACGTCGCTCGCGTACTCGAGGAGCTTCGGGAGCGGGCGCGTCTGCCGGCCGTAGAGGACGAGGTCCGTCGCGTCTTCGAGGACGCCCGCCGCGACGCCCTCCTCGACGATACCCTCGTTCGCCCCCCTGAGGCCGCCCTCCGTGTTCTGCATGTCGCCGACCGCGCCGACGACCGTCAGTCCCGCGAGGTCGCGGTTGTCGCCGCCGTCGGGTTCGAGCGCCCGCGCGAGCACGTAACTCGCGCCCGCGCCGGAGAGTTCCGAGGCCCCGTCGATGCCGAACAGCAGGGGATTCAGGTGGTACTCGGTCTCCGCGTCCGCGGGCTGGTGGTGGTCGGCGACGACGGGCGTGAAGTCGCCCGCCTCCTCGTGTTCGGTCACGACGTCCAGCTGACCGCTCCCGAAGTCGGTGAACAGCACCGTCTCGTGGTCGGCGGCGGCGATGGAGGCGATCTCGGCATCGTCGAGTTGCTTCGAGAAGACGGTCTCGAAGGGAATCCCCGCCCGTTCGAGTGCCGTGGCGGCGACCGCGGCGCTCGTCAGCCCGTCGGCGTCGATGTGCGACGCCAGGAGCACCGAGTCGGCCGCTCGCAGTCTGTCCGCGCACTCGGTCGCGCGCGCTTCGAGTTCGGGCACCGGTCCCATCACGCAGTGGTTGTCCCGGTCTGATGTATAAACTTCCGCTCCGGGCGCGCCGCCGCGGTCGCTCACTGCCGCGGTCGCTCACTGCCGCGGTCGCTCACTGCCGCGGTCGCTCACAGCTACGGTCGCTCACTGCCGCGGTCGCTCACAGCTACGGTCGCTCACTGCCGCGGCCTCCGCTCTCACTCGCCTGCGTGACTCGGGGCGGCGAACTCCACGGCCTCGGTCGCGAGCGCCTCGAAACTCGCCGTCCCGGGGACGACGTCGACGGCGAGTCCCTCGGCCTCGGCGGTCTCCCGGGTCGGGTCGCCGATGGCCGCGACGACGGCCTCGTTCAGGTCCGCGACGGCCTCCTCGCGGACGCCGCGCTCCGCGGCGGCGGCGAGGAAGTGCTCGACGGTCAGCGACGAGGTGAACAGCGCGACGTCGACGTCGCCGGCGGCGGCGAGTTCGGCCGACCGGCCGCTCCCCTCGGGCCTGACGAGTCGGTAGAGGACGGTCTCGTGGACCTCCGCGCCCGCCTCGCGCAGGCCGGAAAGGAGGAGGGGGCTGCCGTGGTCGCTCCGGGCGACTTCGACTGTCGCGCCGTCCACCTCGCCTTCGAGGGCCGCGACGAGCCCCGCAGAGGAGAACTCCTCGGGGACGAGGTCGACCGGGTAGCCGGCCGCCCGGAGGGCGTCTGCGGTCCGGGAGCCGATGGCGCAGACGACCGTGTCGTCGGGCGTCCACGCCGCTCGCGCGGCCAGTTCGACGCCGGTCTTGCTCGTGAAGACGACGAAGTCCGCCGGTCGCGGCGTCTCGCCGGTCGGGTCGACCGCGAGCATCGGGTCGGGAACCGGCGTCGCGCCGAGCGACTCGACCAGTTCGACGCCGTCCGCGAGTCGGTCGTCGTCCGGGCGGAACAGCGCGACGGTCAGGCGTGCGGCGTCGAGCGTCGCGCGGTCCGGGAACTCAGTCATCCTCGCTTCCCCCCCGGTCGCCCTCGTCTGCGTCCCGGACCGCCTCTTCGATGACGTCGGCCGCGCCCTCCTCGCGGAGGTCCGCCGCGAGGTCCCGCGCGGCGGTCATGTGTTGCTCTGCGGGCAGGTCGCGGGTCTCGCCGACGACCGTCTCGCCGTCGGGCGAGAGCACCTGGACGTCGGTCCGGACGTACGAACCCTGCAGGCGGGCGTGGACGCCGATAGGCGCGATACACCCACCGCCGAGTTCCGCGAGGACGGTCCGCTCGACGGTCGTCTCGACGCGGGTGGGCGGGTCGTCGAGCACCTCCCGGAGCGTCCCGGCGACGTCTCCGTCAGCGGCCGTCACCGCGATGGCTCCCTGCCCCGGCGCGGCGACGAACGCGTCGTCGGGCAGTCGCTCGTGGGAGACCGCACCGAGCAGGTCCGCGCGGGTGAGGCCCGCTTCGGCGAGGACGATAGCGTCGTACTCGACGTCGACGTCGCGGTCGAGCGCCCGGCGTTCGAGGTCGCTCAGCCCCTCGACCCACTCTTCGGGGCGCAGGTCGTACTCGGGTTCGTAGTCGTCGTCGTCGACGTGGCCCTTCCGCTCGTTGTCGGCCTCGATGCGCTCGTCTCGCTCGCGCCGGAGCGACGGGCCGAGGAGCTTCTCGACGCGCGTGTCGACGTTGCCCCGGAGGGGCTGGACGTCGAGGTCGGCGCGCGCCCGGCGGAGCTGGGCCGTCCGCCGGAGCGAGGAGGTGCCCACCGTCGCGCCGCGCGGCAGGTCGTCGAGTCCGCCCTCGTCGGGTGTGAGCAGGAGGTCGTGGTGCGGCGCGCGCTCGGGGACGCCCGCGACGACGAGGTCCTCGGGCATCTCGGTCGGCACGTCCTTCATCGAGTGGACCGCGGCGTCGACCTCCCCGTCGAGGACCTTCTCGTCGAGCGCGCGGACGAACGCGCCGACTTTCCCGAGCCGGTGGATGAGTTCGTCTCGCAACTGATCGCCCCGCGTCTCGACTTCGACGAGTTCGACCTCGTACCGACGGCTCTCGAGTGCGGCCGCGACGCTCTCGGCCTGTCGGAGCGCGAGGTCGGACCCGCGAGTCGCGAGTCGAAGGGTCCCGCGTGTGCTCATACCCGTCGGTCGGTGCCCGACGTTGAAAAGGCCACCAGTTACGTCGCCGCCGTGTCAGCGAGTGACCAGCGGAACTGGTCCCGCCACCGCCGCTGATGTCGTCACGCGGTCGGCGTCGTCACGCGGTCGGCGTCGTCACGTCGTCGTCTCGCGCCGGCAGTTCGCGATTCCGTCGTCGGCGACCCGCGCCCGCGTCACAGCGCGTTCTCGTAGGCTTCGAGCGTCTCCTCGACGTCTTCCTCGGTGTGGGCGTAGCTGACGAACTGGGCCTCGAACTGGTTGGCCGTCAGGAAGACCCCCTGCTCTTTCATCGCGGGCCAGAACAGGCGCTCCCAGCGGTCGGTCTCGGCGTTCGCCACGTCGGCGGCGTCCTTCGGGCAGTGGTCGTAGCGCGGGCAGTCGGGCCGCTGTTCGCACCCGGCCCCGCACTGGCCGTCTTCGTCTGTGGGCCCCTCGCGGGTGAATATCGTCTTGAAGACGCTGTCGGTCCCGACGACGGTGTACTCGGGCGCGCGGTCCTCCAGCACGTCGGCGATGCCCGCGCGCAGTTTCTCCCCGAGCGAGTTCACGTGGTCGTAGACGTCGTTCTCGGCGGCGTACCGGAGCGACTCCAGCCCCGCGGCCATCGTCACCGGATGCCCGGAGAACGTCCCCGACTGGAAGACGTCGCCGGCGGGGGTGAAGTGCTCCATAATCTCCGCCCGCCCGCCGATGGCGCCGACGGGGAACCCGCCGCCGACGACTTTCCCGAAGGTGGTGACGTCGGGGGTCACGTCGAACTTCCCCTGCGCGCACTGGAGGCCGCCGACGCGGAAGCCGGTGATGACCTCGTCGAAAATCAGGAGCGCGCCGTGCTCCTCGGTGAGTTCTCGCAGGGTCTCGTGGTAGCCGTCGACGGGCATCACGACGCCGTTGTTGCCGAGGATCGGTTCGGTCAGCACGGCGGCGATGTCGTCGCCGTACTCCTCGAACGCCCGGGTGACGGCCTCCTCGTCGTTGAACGGGACCGGAAGCGTGTGCTCGGCGAACGACTCCGGGACGCCCTTCGTGCTCGGGTGGGCGTCGCCGGCCTCGCCCTCGACCAGCGTCGTCTCCTGTGCGCCGTGGTAGCCGCCTTTCATGACGACCACCTTGTCGCGGCCGGTGTAGCCCCGGGCGAGCCTGACCGCCGAGACCGTCGCCTCCGTCCCGGAGTTGACGAAGCGGACCATCTCGACGCTCGGAACGTGGCGGGCGACGAACTCCGCGAGTTCGACCTCCACCTCGGTCGGCGCGCCGTACATCGGCCCCTCGCTGACCGTCGACTGGACGGCCGACTGCACCGGCTGGGGCAGGTCGTGGCCGTACAGGAGCGGCCCGTACCCCATCACGTAGTCGAGATACCGGTTCCCGTCGGCGTCGATGACGTGTGCACCGTCTCCGCGCTCGACGAAGAACGGGTAGGGGCGAATCGCCCGGACCGACGAGTTGACGCCCCCCGGCATGACCGACAGCGCTCGGTCGTAGAGCGCCCGCGACTGCTGTTCGTTCATGGCGGGGGGTTCTGCGGGCCGCGAAAAAGTCCTTACTAAATCGTCAGGGACGGACGGCGGCTGTCGTGCGAGACTGACCGGACGCGCTATCTCCCTCGCCCTCGCCACTCGCAGTCTCGTGTAGGTCCACGGTGTACTCCGCGCCGCGCCAACGGCCCGTCTTCGCGGGCTGACTCCCCCGCCACGAGACGCGCAGTCCCCAGACTGCGTCGATGGCGGCGAAGGCAGCCCCCGACGCGAGCAGGGTCCAGAGGGCGATGACGGCGACGCCGACGACCTGCATCGCGAGCTGGCTCCAGCCGAGGAAGGTCCACGACCCCCCGACCACACCGAACACCGGAACGAGCGCCGTCCCGGCCGCGCCGGTGACGCCGTGGACGGCGAACACCCCGCAGACGTCGTCCACGTGCAGCGTCCCGACCGTGAAGTGGTAGGACGGGAGGACGAGCGCCCCGCCGAGGCCGCCGAGCGCCCAGTCGGTCATGTTCTTCATCAGCACGTTGCCGACGTTCTTCGCGCGGACCTGCTCCGCCTCCAGCAGCGCGAACCCCGGCTGCATGAAGAAGATGAGGAAGGACGCGACCAGCACCCAGACGTAGTTGACCCCGTTTGCGACCACGGCGAGGTCCACCTGCAGCGGCGTCAGCATGGCGGCCGCTTCTCGTAGAGTCCGGTTATCGCTTCGTGCAGTTTCGCGCGGATTTCTTTTACGTTCGTCATCCGTATCACGGAAACGAGTCAGCAGACGCCGAGTAATAAATGTTGTAGTTGAAAATATACAAATATTCTTCTCTATATTACACGCTCGTCAGATTTACAATCGAATAATATCGATATATGGTTGTAATCCGTCCAGCTAGTGGACGGACGTCTCGCCATCTCTGGACGACCGGTCGCTCCGAATTCGAACGAGCGGCGTCGATTCGCTCGCGCGCTCAGAGCGCGTCGGCGACGTCCTCGGCGAAGTACGTGACAATCAGGTCCGCGCCGGCGCGCTTGATAGAGAGCAGCGATTCGGCGGCGGTCTCCTCGAGGTCGAGCCACCCCTTCTCGGCGGCGGCGTGGAGCATGGCGTACTCGCCGCTGACGTTGTAGGCGGCGACGGGGCGGTCGAACTCGCCTCGAATCGACCGCACGACGTCGAGGTAGGGCAGGGCGGGCTTGACCATCAGCACGTCCGCCCCCTGTTCGACGTCGAGTCGGACTTCCCGGAGGGCCTCGCGCGCGTTCGCGGGGTCCATCTGGTAGTGCCGCCGGTCGCCGAAGGCGGGCGCGCCGTCGGCGGCGTCCCGGAACGGGCCGTAGAAGGCGCTCTCGTACTTGGCCGCGTAGCTCATGATCGGCACGTCCGAGAAGCCGGCGCCGTCGAGTCCCTCGCGGATGGCGGCGACCATACCGTCGGTCATGCTGCTCGGCGCGACCATGTCGGCTCCCGCCTCGGCGTGGGAGACGGCGGTGCGAGCGAGCAGGTCGAGCGTCGGGTCGTTGTCGACGGTCAGGCGCGGGTCCTCCTCGGCGTCGGGTTCGAGCACACCGCAGTGGCCGTGACTGGTGTACTCACAGAAGCAGACGTCCGTGACGACGTAGGCGTCAGTCTCCGCCGTCACGCTCCGGGTCGCCCGCTGGACCACGCCGTCTTCGGCCCACGCCCGCGACCCCTCCTCGTCTTTGGACTCGGGGATGCCGAACAGGATGACCGCCTCGACCCCGGTCGCCAGCACCTCCTCGACCCGCTCGACCGCCTGCTCGACCGGGACGCGTTCGTGTCCCGGCATCGAGGAGATCGGGACGCGCTCGTCTGTCGTCGCGTCCACGAACACCGGTGCGACGAGGTCTGTCGCTTCGAGGCTCGTCTCGCTCACGAGGGGGCGGACGCCGTCCCGCCGGAGTCGCCGTGGCCGGTCTGTGAGTCTCATGTCCGATGGTCAGTGGCCGCCCCCCAAAGTCGCATCGCTCGCACGGGAGCGGAAGGGGTTTTAGCGACCGACGCCCACAGCTTCAGTGTGACGCCGCTCCAGGCCGTGCACGTGCCCCCGATGCTGCGGTCCCTGTTCCAGAGCGAGTACGCCCTGCTCGCGCTGTTCGGCGTGTTCGTTCTCGAGGGCGCGATGCTGATGTACCTCATGCCGAGCGAGCTCATCGTACCCGGCGCGCTCTTCCTGCGCGGGTCGGACCCGCAGACGGCTCTCGTCGTCGTCGCCGTCGCCGTCGCCGGCGCGACCGTCGGGCAGACCGCCCTCTTTCTGCTCGCCCAGCGCAAGGGCCGGGAGTACCTCGTCGAGAACCGGTGGATTCGCGTGAACGACGACCACCTCGCGCGCTTCGACGGCTGGTTCGAGCGGTGGGGCCCCGTCGTCGTCCCCGTGAGCAACACGCTGCTTTTCACGCGCGGGATGCTGACGATTCCGGCCGGCCTCGCCGACATGGACGCCCGGAGGTTCGTCCTGCTCTCTGCGCTCGGGACGCTCTCGTTCGAGTCGATACTCGCGGTTCTGTACGTCGCCTCCGACACGGTCCTCTGACTGTCGTCTTGGACATTTGACTCGCTTGCGCGGAAATCACCCCTGTGGAGGATGGGGGTCGCCGCTGGCGAGTCCGGTGGCTGAGGAGGAGGGTCGTCGCGGGGGTGCGTCACCGGCGAGACGGGAGGGCCGGTGCCGCGGGGGGTGCGACGCTGTCGCGCGTCGCGGCGGGCGCGTCTCGGCGCCTCACTCGGTGCTCTCGATGTCGAGCCGCTCTTTCAACGCGGCCAGCTCCTCCGACTCCGCGAGCTCTTCGATGCGCTCGCGGAAGTGCTCCTCGCAGAGACCAACCTTCACGCCACCCTTCTCGACGGTGAAGTTGGCCCCGCGGTCGCAGTAGTGACAGCGCATACGTCACCTACGCGGCGCGCGAGGTTCAACCCTGCGCTTCCGGCGATGGAAGCGCGGCGGCGACTCGCTCGAACGACTCCCCGGTCAGCCCGGCGGCACCGACGGTCTCCCCGTGGGCGTCGCTGCCGCCGGTCGCGAGCAGGTCGTGGTCGGCGACGAATCGTTCGACCGGGGCGGTGTCCGCGTCGTCGCCGTACGGGTAGCACAGTTCCACCGCGTCGAGCGAGTGGTCCGCGGCGACGTCGAGGGCCGCCCCGGGGTCGCCGTACCGCAGCGGGTGGGCGAGCGACACGAGCGCGCAGGTGTCGGAGAGCAACTCGACGCCGCGGGCGACGTCGGGCACCTCGCGGGCGACGTAGCAGGGGCGGCCGTCGCCGATGAGGCGGTCGAACGTCTCCTGGAAGTCGAGCGGGGCGTCGCTGGCCTCGACCGCGCGGGCGACGTGGGGCCGCCCGACGCCGGGTTCGAGAGCCACGTCGAGGTCCACGCCGAGTCGCTCCTCGACGCACTCGACGATACGCCGGGTGCGCTCGATTCGGTTCCGCTGGAGCCGGTCGAGTTCGGCGTCGAGTGCGGGCGTCGGGTCGACCGCGTAGCCGAGCAGGTCGAGGCGCTGGTCGCCGGCCTCCACCCGGAGTTCGAGGCCGCGGACGAGCGTCACCCCCTCGCGGACCGTCACTGGCGCGTCGAGGTCCGGGTGGTACCGGTCGTGGTCTGTCAGGCCGACCCACGGGACGCCCGCCGCCTCCGCCGCCGCCGGCACCGCCGCGAGCGACAGGCTCCCGTCGGATACGGTGGTGTGCACGTGGAGGTCTGCG
Source organism: Haloferacaceae archaeon (assembly GCA_042217455.1). GTDB lineage: Archaea > Halobacteriota > Halobacteria > Halobacteriales > Haloferacaceae > JBDGSQ01. The sequence goes on from JBDGSQ010000089.1 coordinate 10,758, forward strand.
ACCGGCGGCTCGCCGCTGGAACACATGCCTCTCTCTCGGGGCGTCCGGGGAAAGTGGGTTCCGGTACTCCCTCCTTAATGTTGATTAAAGACCTTCGAGGGACTAATGACGTTCATGGAAAACCATTATAATCTCTCGACGGCCAGACGCAGGTGATGAACTTCGATTGCCTCGACGGTTGCCTCGAACGACAGCAGTACCCCGCCACGAGCGCCGAACTGATATCGGCCCACGGCGACCGCACCATCGAACTCCAGGACGGCACGGAGACGGTGGGCGAGGTCCTCGCCAGACTCGACGACCAGACCTACGACCACGCCGACGACGTCTACACCGACCTCCGGTCGGCCGTGGGTCACGAGGCCATCGGTCGGCGCGGGTACAGCGACCGCGACGCGCCGACCCTCGGCGAGTCCGGCCCGACGCAGGTGTCCTTCTAGTCGACGAGCGCCGCGTTCAGGTCGAGCGGAACCGCGCCTTTCTCGTACCACTCGACGTCCCCGGAGGGACGGATGCGGAAGACGACCGCCGGGCGGTGACGCACGTCCGGGCGCTCGTCGCGGATCCTGTACCAGTCGTCGTCGGTGAACGACGAGCAGTCCACGAAGAGGGTGACGCCGCCCCCGTGGGCCTCTAGCTGGCCGTCGGTCTTGGTCTTCGCCGTCTCCCGGACGGCCGCGACGGCCGTGTCCGCCGCGCGTCGCGTCGGCGGGAGCGGGCGCGTCACCTCGACCAGCGTCGCGTCGTTTCCGCGCTCGGCCCGGAAGTCGAGCGAGTGTCCCGTCGCCACCGCTATCTCCGGCGTCAGCCCGTACCCGGCCTCGCTGAGGATCCGCGCCGCGTTGAACTCGCCCATCGCGGCGGTCATCCGGGTCAGGTCGAGCCGCTTCGAGGTGCCGAGTTTTCCGGCCATCACCTCGCGGTGGTCGTCGAGGACGCCCGTCTCGAGGAACTCCTCGAAGAAGGAGAGCGCCTCGTCGCGGGTCGCGTCGGGAAAGCCCGCCGCGTGCTCGTCGAAGAACCGGCGGGTCGTCTCGCGGCCGTCCTTCGAGAGGAAGACCGGCAGGAAGAACCACGAGAGCGTCGGGTACGCCTCGAGCCACGGCGTCTGCTCGTAGAGTTCCGCGAGCAGTTCCCGTTCGGCCCAGGCCGAGACGGGGTCGGGCACCTCGGCGAAGCTGTACTTGTCCGTGTGCCAGAGCGACGACGGCGTCTCGGTGTTGCCGAGCCAGTAGGCCTCGCCGTCGGCCCACGCCAGCAGCGCGGTGTCGCCGTTGTCCATGTCGAACCGCCGGGCCTCGTACCCCGACGGGGGCCGGTACCACGTGAGAGACATCGTCGCGCCGAGGTTAGCGTCGAGCGGAGAGAGGACGTCGCGCCGGACCGTCTCGAGGTCCCACTGGCGACGAGCGTACCGGAAGCGAAGCGGACTTGCCACACGTATCGTTAGTCACCCCGGGCTTTTACGTGTTCTGTGGCGATTCCCGTAATCCGCCCGCCGTCCGGGTATCTCTGCGGCGTATCGTCACGTTCACCGATACATCTATAAGGTAATACTTCCCAAGGTATGTCGTACCATGTCACTGGGAGCATACGACGAAGCGGAGCACGAGCGCCGAGAACAGATGACGAGTTCCGTCGACGCGGACTTCACCGACCAGCGACACGAGTACCGCGGGAAACTGGAGTACGACTCCGGGGACTCCGCGGAGGCGCTCTTGGAGCAGTTCCGCGAGATGAAAGACGAGTGACCGTTCACCCTCTTCCTGCGAGCACGTAGGCCGCCGTCGAGACGACGGTGACCGCGAGGACGTGTCCGACGACGGCGACCAGCAGAATCGGCTCGTCGCGAACGAACGGCACGAGCGCCAGCTGGAGCAGGCCGAACCCGACGTTGGCCGCGTCGATCCGCCGGTACTGGGCGGCCGTCTGGGCCTCGAACCGGAAGTGTACCGAGCGCCACAGCGAGACGACCGCGATCCACCACGACGTGCCGATGCGGTAACAGAGGTCCCAGAGGACCAGCAGCGTGAGATACACCGGCAGGACCGGCGGGTCCGGACCGAAGAGGTCGGTGAACAGCGCCGCGCCGCCGGTCCCCCCGTCGGCGAGGAGGTAGGTCACGAGCGCGACGAACGCGAGGACCGACAGCACGACTTCGATGCTCGACCCGAAGAGGAGGCGCCTGACCGGCTCGGGCGGGTCGAGCGCCCGCGTCCGGCTCCCGAGGTGGAGCATGGCGACGCTCCCCGCGGCCGCCACGGCGACGGCGACGGTTCCGGGGACGGCGGCCGACCAGAGGTCGTACGCCCACGCGAGGACGAGGAGCCCCCCCTGGAAGAGGGCGAACTGGAGGGCGACCGCCGTCCGGGAGCGCAGGTCGAGACCGGGCACCGCGCCGACGATGCTCTCGTACACCCACGTATCGCCGAACTCGTCTGCGCCGCTCATCGCGCGGCGGCCACCTCGTCGGCGACGGCGTCGCCCGAGGGCTTCGGTTCCAGTCCGAGCGCCCGCTCGACGGCGACGTCGAACGGCGTCAGGTCGATGGGGAGGAGGTCCTCGATCCGGTGGTCGCGGACGACGACGGGGTTCTTCAGCCCCTCGATGAGCGGGCGGGCGACGCCCTTCGGGACGTCGGTCACGAGTTCGACCCAGTAGGTCGAGAGCCCGGGCGAGAGGACCGGAACCGCCACCAGCCTCGGCTCGCGCCCGAGCAACCGGCCCGTCCGCGTCAGCATCTCACCGTAGGTGAGGACCTCCGGGCCGCCTATCTCGTAGGTCTCGCCGGCCGTCTCGGGGACCGAGAGGACGCCGACGAGGTAGGCGATGGCGTCGTCGACGGCGATGGGCTGGCAGGGGGTCCGGACCCACTGGGGCGTGACCATCAGCGGCAGGCGACTCGCCAGCTGGCGGACCATCTCGAAGCCGGCGCTCCCCTCGCCGACGACGATGGCCGCGCGCAGGGTCGTCAGCTCGTAGTCGCCGTCGGCGAGGAGGTACTCGACCTCGCGGCGCGAGCGCAGGTGCTCTGAGAGGCGCTCGCGCTCCTCGCCGAGGCCGCCGAGGTAGACGACGCGCTCGACGCCGGCCTCGCTTGCGGCCCGGGCGAAGTTGCGGGCCGCCCGCCGGTCGCGCTCCTCGAAGTCGCCGCCCGCCCGCATCGAGTGGACGAGGTAGTACGCCGCCTCGACGTCGAGGGCGTCCTCGAACGACCCTGGTTCGAGGAGGTCGCCCTCGACGACGCGGACGCCCTCGGGCGTCTCGTACCCCGACGCGTCGCGCACGAGGACGGTCACGTCGTGGCCCGCGGCCCGCAGCACGGGGACGAGGCGGCGCCCCACGAATCCGGTCGCGCCGGTGACGAGTACGTTCACAGCAACCGCATACGACGTCTGTCCCGATAATCGTTCACCTCTGTCCCCTCGTCCGCGCGCCCGACCCGTCGCCGCTCCGGAGTCGGGAGCTCCCGCACCCGGTCACCACCCCGGCGTCTCCGGTGCGCCCTCGCGCTTCTCGGCGGCGGAGGCGTCCGCCGGGTCGACGCCGGCGGCCGTTCCGCGCTCGTCGGCGACGTCGGCCCACCGGTCCCCGACCGCGCCGCCCCACGAGTCGGCCGCGAGCGCCGCTTCCCTCGCCCGCACGTATCGCTCCTCGTCCACCTCGGTCGAACCGGGGTGGGAGGCGGCCGCGACGGCGGCGAACTCCGCGCGGTCCGCGGCGGTGAGCGCACCCGCCTCCGCCCGCTCGACGACGCCGTCGAGTCGGGCCGGGTCCGGGTGGACGAACACCTTCGCGCCGACGGCGTGGGGGCCGAGCAGGAGTCCCCCCGTCCCCTCGGGCGGCGCGTCGTCGAGCAGTCGCTCGCCGCCGTGGACGCGTTCGACCCGCTCGCACTCGGTCTCCCGGTCGAGCGCGAGGTTGTGACCTGGGTAGTCGCCGCACTCCCCGGGGTACAGGTCGCCGCCGTGGATGCGACACTGGAGCGTCTCGGGGTCGAGGAAGGTACAGGTGTCGAGCCACGTCGCCCCCGCACCGAACGGGGCGACCGGCTTCGGGACCTTCCGGAGGCCGACGAAGAAGACGGGCCGGCCGTCGATGCCGACGACGTCGACGCCGTCGACGGTGACCGTCTCCCCCGGCGACTCCGCCCGCCAGAGACGCGGCACCAGCACGTCGCCGAGGCCCGACTCCAGGAAGGCGTCTACCTCGTCGCGCGTGAGCGGAACGTGGTTGTAGGTGTCGTCGAGCGGTCGGCGCGACCCGCGCCGCTCGTGGTCCAGCGACTCCTCCGAGAGCGGCCGCCAGTCGAGACAGCATCCGGCGCACCCCTCGCAGTTCACCTCCATACCGGGTCGTTCGGTACCACGGGGCATGAACGCTCCGTCGGTACCGCGGCCGCTCCGACCGCTTCGCAGACTGCCGATTTTGCCGGGTACGGTCGCCGTACCGTCTCTTTCGCGGGCGTTAGGGCCGCGTTACGCGGTGCGTACCTAAGCACGGAGCGGGCCTCTGTGCTGACGAGGCGGCGGCGACGTTCGTCACCTGCCGCTTCAGCGTTCCCCCACGACGGCTGCGTCACCCGGGGCCGCCCCGGGCTCGACGCGCCGGTTCGACTCCGGCGGTGGGTTTCTATGGCCATCGCATCCGCGCACCACGTGACCCGCCGAGAAGCGCTCGCGTTCCTCGGAGCGCTCGGAATCGCGGCACTCGGGGCCGGAATCTCCCGGCCGTCTCTGCCCGCGAGCGGGCCCGCAGTCCCCGGACCGGGGAGGCCGTTCGACCTCGCGCTCGACGTCTCGGCGACCCCCGACGGCGGCGGGTCGACGCCGGTTCCGACAGCGACGGGCACGCCGACGCCCACGGCGACGCCGACGACAACGCCGGGCGGGACGACCGCGACCGGAGCGTCCACCGCGACGGGCGGCGTCGGGGACAGCGCCACCGGAAGCGGCGGTGGTCGCGGGGGCCGCCGCGGCGGCGGGTCGGGAGGCGACACCGGAACGGAGGGTGACACCGGGCCGGGGAGTGACACCGGGCCGGGGAGTGACACCGGGACGTCGGGCGACGGGAACGTGACGACGGTTTCGGAGGTACGGACGCTCTCAAATCTCATGCCGGGCGACGAGGGCGTCCTGACGGCGACGCTCACGGTCACCGGCGCGCCCGTCTCGGTGGACTTCTACGCCGACGTCGCCACCGCCGAGGGCGGCGTGGGCGAACCCGAACAGAGCGCGGACCGCTCCCCCGACGCCGGCGAGCTGCAGGACGTCCTCGCGGTGACGGTCCAGTACGGTGGCGACGCCCAGGGCGGCGATTCGAGCCGCTTCGAGGGGTCGCTCGCGGAACTCGCCTCGCTGACGGAGGGGGTTTCGCTCGGGGGCTGTCTCGCCCCGGGGGAACACGTCGTCCGGGTGACGTGGTCGCTCCCCGACGCGACCGGGAACGAGGTCCAGAGCGACGCCGTGACCTTCGGCCTCTCGTTCGTCGCGACGGCGTGCGCGTCGAACCTCGTCGGCGAGTGAGCGACGGGTCGGTCGACGAGTGAGCGACGGGTCGGTCGACGAGTGAGTCCACCGGACGCGAGTCTACGCCGCGACACGGGCGCGGTCCGACCCGCCACCGCGGGCCAGTGAAACCTTTACGTGCGCCGCCCGTTCTCTCGACCAGTGACGACCGAACCGTGCGACGCCTGCGGCGAACCGGTGCGGGTCGCCGGGGGTATCGGCGACCTCTGGACCTTCTCGGGGGAACCGACCGGGGGGATGACGCTCGAACTCGTCGACGGGAGCGAGTTCTTCCTCTGTTTCGACTGCATCGAGCGCCTCCCGGACGACCGCGAGGTGACCGCAGCGGACGTGCGCGCGCTCTGAGGCCCGAAACCGGACCGCTCGCGGCTCTGTCCGCGCACTCGGCGCACGCCCGCCGAATCGCGCCACGCCCCGCCTGCGCTCCGCTCATCGGAGCCTTTAGGCCGCCCGCGACGGAGTACGAACCGTGGACCCGGACCGAATCCTGTCGTCGTTCCCCGCGCCCTCCTACCGGGGCAATCAGGAGCGAGCGCTTCGAGACGTCCGCGACGCCTTCGCCGCTGGCAACGACGTCGTCCTCGTGCGCGCGCCGACCGGGAGCGGCAAGTCGCTCCTCGCACGCGCCGTCGCTGGCGCGGCCCGGACCGTCGACGAGGCCGCTCCCAGCGAGGCCACGGACGCCTACTACACCACCCCGCAGGTGTCACAACTCGACGACGTCGCCGCCGACGACCTGCTCTCGGACCTCGAGGTAATCCGCGGGAAGTCGAACTACACCTGCATCCTCCCCGGCGAGGAGGACACGCCCGTCGACCGCGCCCCCTGCGCGCGCCACCGGGGGTACGACTGCGCGGTCACGCACCGCTGTCCCTACTTCTCCGACCGCGCCATCGCCTCGAACCGGGAGATCGCCGCGATGACGCTCGCGTACTTCATGCAGACCGCCGGGTCCGACGTGTTCCGCAAGCGCGACGTCGTCGTCGTCGACGAGGCCCACGGCCTCGCGGAGTGGGCGGAGATGTACGCGACCATCGAACTCCGGCCGCGCACGGTGCCCGTCTGGGACGACGTGGGCGTCCCGGACGTCCGCGACGCGGACGACCCGGTCGACCGGGCTGCCCGGTTCGCCGAGACGCTCGCGGGGGTCTGTTCCCGCGCGAAAGACGACCTGCTCGCTCAGGACGAACTCTCCCCCGAGGAGGCCGCCCGGCGCGACCGCCTCCAGGAACTCGTCTCGGAACTGCACTGGTTCGTCGAGGACTACCGCGACCCGCAGAGCCCGACCACGTGGGTGGTCGACCAGCCGGACGGCGAGGGGTCGTCGATACTCGTCAAGCCGCTCGACCCCGAGAAGTACCTCCGCTACACCGTCTGGGAGCGCGGCAACCGGTTCGCGCTCCTCTCGGCGACCATCCTGAACAAGGAGGCGTTCTGCCGGGGTGTCGGCCTCGACCCCGAGAACGTCGCCCTCGTCGACGTCGAGCACACCTTCCCGGTCGAGAACCGGCCGCTGTACGACGTGGCGCAGGGGAAGATGACCTACGAGCACCGCGACGAGACGCTGCCGAACGTCGCACGTCTGCTCGTGCGCCTCATGGCCCGCCACCCCGACGAGAAGGGGCTCGTCCACGCCCACTCCTACGCGATTCAGGAGCGGCTGGCATCGCTCCTCTCCGACTTCGGCGTCGCGGCCCGGATCAGAACCCACGACCGGGAGGACCGCGACGCCCAGCTGGAGGCGTGGAAGGACTCGGGCGACCCCGAACTGTTCCTCTCGGTGAAGATGGAGGAGGCGCTCGACCTGCACGGCGACCTGTGCCGCTGGCAGGTCCTCTGCAAGGCCCCGTACCTCAACACGAACGACTCGCGGGTCGCCCGCCGACTGGAGGAGGGCCAGTGGGCGTGGTACTACCGCGCCGCCCTCCGGACCGTGATGCAGGCCTGCGGGCGCGTCGTCCGCGCTCCCGACGACTACGGCGCGACCTACCTCGCCGACTCGAGCCTGCTCGACCTCTTCGAGCGCGCCCGCTCGGACGTGCCCGACTGGTTCCGCGAGCAGGTCGACCGCGCGAGCACGCCCGACCTGCCCGACTTCGACCCGGCGGCTGCGCTCGGCGAGATGGGCGCCCCCGCGCCCGGAAACGCCCCCGAGCGGGGGTCGCGGGCGTCGACCCGGCCACGGTCTCGCCGGAGCGATTCGACCGACGCCGGAACCCCGGGAGGGCGCGCCGCCGCCGCCCGGTCGACCGGGTCCCGTTCCGCCGACGCCGGGGGGTCGGAGGGCGGGTCCGGCGGACGCGGAGGCGACGACGAACGCGACCGACACCCGCTCTCTGACGTGTGGGGGGAGTGAGCGTCGGTGGCGACGGTGGTGAGAGTGTGAGCGTCGGTGGCGACGGTGGTG
>JBDGSQ010000019.1:0-17692 GCA_042217455.1 Haloferacaceae archaeon
GACGCGGACGACGGCGGCGACGAGCAGATGCTGAACGCGATGATGAGCCTCCTCGACGAGCACGACGACAAGTGGGGCGAGGGCTCCGGCGACGACAGGTACGAGGTCGAGTTGCCCGACGGTGAGACCGAGGCGGTCCGGACCAAAGACGACGTTCGCGCGCTCCTGTTCAAGCACTACCGATGAGTCTGCTCTCGCGCATCAGGGCGTTCTTCTCGTCGCTGTTCGGCGGTGCGGGCGAACGTGGCGAGTCGGCCGGGGAGGAAGCCGGCGACGCCGCTGCCGGAGCGGGGGGCGGGGCGACCACGGCCGAGGCGGAAGCGGCCTACCGGTGTTCCATCTGCGGGACGCCGGTCGACGACCCGGAGGGGTCCTGTCCGCTCTGTCGGTCCACCGACGTCGTTCCCGCGGGGGAGATCGACGCCGGCGAGCGGCCGGACGAGGGGGGACCGACGCTGGCCGGGACGGCCGTGTCCAGACCCGACACGGACGAGGAGGCGGTGAACCGACTGCGAGAGATTCGACGACAGGCCGAGGCGGGCGACGGGGGCGACGATGGGGAGGCGGGCGGCGATAGGGTGGAGACGAGCGGCGACGAGGACGGGGGCGACGACGAGCGCGTGGGCGACGAGGGAGAGACGGGCGACGGAGAGGGGGCTGGCGACGATGGGGCGAAATCGGGCGACGAGGGCGGGTAAGGAGGGGAGTTCGGGACGCGGACGTCGCGGGCGACGACGAGTGACCGGCAGTGAGTGACCGGCGGCGGGACCGGACCACCGACCACCGCAGCAGCAGGACTTTTCGGGCCTGGGGACCGAGCGGGATGCAGTGAACGTTCGCGGGCAGATTCTCGACGTCGGTGAGGAGCGGACCGTCAGCACCCGGTACGGCGAGCGTGAACTCGCGGAGCTGACGGTCCTGTACGAGGGCGACCCGACGACGGTGACGCTGTGGGGCAAGTGGACCCACACCGCGTCGCACGCCGAGGCGGGGATGGAGGTGCTCGTCACCGGGGCGGAGGAAGACGAGTTCAGGGGCGAGACGACGTACGCGACCGGGTCGGACTCCTTCGTCGTCCTCGAACCCGACTTCCTCGTGGACGTGACGGACGTCCGGTCGTGGGTGCAGTGTCCCCGCCTCTACTACCTGAACAAGCTCTCGGGCATCCCGCTCAACTACCCGGTCGTCAAGGGGACCGTCGTCCACGAGGTGTTCGGCGACCTCCTCCGCGGTCGCGACATCGAGGACGCGGTGGACGAGCGCGTCTCGGAGGCGGGCCTCGAACTCGGCCTCCTCGGGTACGAGGCAGACGAGGTGCGAGACGAGGTGCGACGGAACGCCGCCGCCATCGAGGGGTGGCTGGCGCAGGGGACGCTGACCGGGGGCGAGGCGGAGTGGGACGGCCGTCCCGCGGAGGACGCGTGGCGCTCCGAGTACACGCTCATCAGCCCCACCTTCGGCATCAAGGGCCGGGCCGACGCCCTCCGGCGGGGGATGCCGGTCGAACTCAAGACGGGCAAGAACACGAACCGCGAGCCGCGGTTCCAGGACAAGGTGCAGGCGGCCGCCTACGCCCTCGTGCTGGACGAGCGCGGCGTCGACGTCGACACCGGGACGCTCCTCTATACGAAGAACACGGCGCTCGACCGGAACGAGGAGACGGGCGACCTCTCGCCGGCGAAGGAGTTCTCCATCGGCACGGGCCTCCTCGCGTTCGTCGTTCGGCAGCGAAACGAGATCGCCGCCATGGAGTACGACTCGTCGGTCCCGACGGGCTACGAGGCCGACGCGACCTGCCAGTACTGCTTCGAACAGGACACCTGCATGGTCGTCTCCGGGCGGCTCGACCAGGAGTCGAAGGCCGGGCAGGTCGGACAGGCCATCCCCGCGGACGAGCGGGCGTACTTCGAGCGGTTCTACGACGCCATCGAGGCAGAGCGCCGCGAGACCCACCGCGAGTACCGGAAGCTCTGGGAGCAGTCGGCGGCCGAACGGGCCGACGACGACCGGGCGCTCGTGGACCTCGAACCGACGGGCAGACGCGAGAGAGACGGCGGGCGGTGGGAGCTCCGGGCGCGAAAGCCCCGCGAGGCGGTCTCGAAGCTCCGCGAGGGCGACGTCGCCCTCGGAAGCGACGGCGACCCCGTGGCCGGCCACGCCGAACTCGTCCGCATCGAGCGACTCGACGAGGAGGTGGTCGTCACCGCCGACGAACCGGTCGACCTCCGCCGCCTCGACGTCTACCCCTCCGAGATATCGGTCGACCGGATGCTCACCGCGCTCCACGACGCCCTCCTCAAGGGCGACCCCGACCGGAAGGACGTCCTCTTCGGCCGGCGAGCGCCGGCGTTCGCAGACCGGTCGACCGGTCGCACGTACGTCGACAACAACGAGTCGCAGAACGAGGCCGTCTCGCTCGCCGTCGACGCGGAGGACCTCGCGCTCGTCCACGGCCCGCCCGGGACGGGGAAGACCTACACCATCGCCCGCACCGTCCGGGCGCTGGTCGAACAGGGCGAGCGCGTGCTCGTGTCGGCGTTCACGAACCGCGCCGTCGACAACGCGCTCGAAGCGCTCCGCGAGCAGGGCTTCCACGACGTGGTCCGCGTCGGCACCGAGACGGGGGTGCGCGAGGACATGCAGGACGTCCGCCTCGACCGGGGCGGCGACCCCGCAGCGCGCGCGGCGGCCCTCAGAGACGCTCCGGTCGTCGCCGCCACGACGGCGACCTGCGGGTCGCGGGTGATGCGCGAGCAGGCCTTCGACGTCGCGCTGGTCGACGAGGCCTCCCAGCTGACCGAACCGGGGACGCTCGCGGCGCTCAACCTCGCCGACCGGTTCGTCCTCGTCGGCGACCACCGCCAGCTCCCCCCCGTCGTGCAGGCCGAGACGGACCTGGGGGAGTCGCTGTTCGAGCGACTCGTCGAGGCCTACCCGGAGGCGTCGGTGATGCTCGACCGCCAGTACCGGATGGCCCAGCGCATCCAGGCGTTCGCCTCCGCGGAGTTCTACGACGGCGCGCTCCGCCCGGCGACCCGCGAGGTGGCGGCCCAGCGCCTCGGCGACCTCCCGGGCGTGGACGCGTCGGCGCTCCCGCCGGCACTCGGCGACCCGGTGACGTTCGTCGACCCGGACGGCCGCCGCGAGGGGAACACGAACCCGGTCGAGGCGGAACGCGTGGCCGAGGTCGTCGAGTCGTTCGTCGACGCCGGCGTCGACCCCGACGACGTGGGCGTCATCGCCCCCTTCCGCGCGCAGGTGGCAGAAGTCGCCCGCCGGGTGGACGTGACGGTCGACACCGTCGACCGCTTCCAGGGGTCGAGCGAGGAGGTGATCGTCGTCTCGCTGGTGGCGACCGGCGACCTCGACGGCCCGCTGTTCGAGGACCACCGGCGGATGAACGTCGCGCTCACCCGCGCGAAGAAGGCGCTCGTCCTCGTCGGCGACGCCGACGCCCTCGAATCCGACCCGTTCTACGAGCGCATGCTCGACTGGGCGCGGCGGTGAGTGCCACCACCGACAGTTTCAGGGTGTCCCTTCACACACGTCCCGTATGGCACGTCGGAAGGGGCGTGGGAATCGGGGCGGAAGCACGAGCAGCGACGCGGACGGCGACGTCTTCGACCGTCCGCGACTGCTGCGCCAGCCTGACCTGCTCGACTACCTGCTCGTCGGTACGGTGACCGTCCTCGCCTACCTCGAACTGCCCTTCCGCCCGGCGATTCGGCGGTGGCTCCGGTCGATTCCGGCGCGGCTCGCCGCGCTGTGGGAACAGTTGAACCAGGCCGACCCGACGAAGAAGGCCGGCTTCGCCGTCCTCGCCGCCGTCGTCGTCGGCTTCACGTTCGTCGTGTTCGTGAGCGAAGTGCTCCCCAGCCACCGGAAGTAGCCCCGCACCGACCCGGCGACTCGGCCGGCTACCTCATTCTCTCCCCGTCGCCGCCACCGGCTGCCGCTGACCCTCGCTCCGCCTCCTCGTCGCCGTTGACCTCGCTCCGCCTCCTCGCCGCCGTTGACCTCACTTCGCCTCCTCGCCGCCGCTACCTCACTCCGCCTCGTCGTCGATGGCATCCATCACCCGCTCGTGGAACTCCCGGAGGACCCGGTTCTCGTCCTCAGCGAGGACCACGTCCGAGGCCATCAGCGTGGCGAGGCCGAACGCCCGCGGCGTCGGCGACTTCCGGTCGTGGGCGACGACCTCCACCTCCCCGTCCCGGACCCGCGCGAGCACCTCCTCGATGCCGGCCACGTTGAGTTTGTCCTCGAGAATCTCGCGGTAGGTCTCCTCGAGGACCGCGAAGTCGTCGAGCTCCTGCGCGAACGAGAGGAGCATCTCGCTGGACACCTGCTGTTCTGCGGCCGACTTCTCGTAGCCCTTGTACCGCTTGAGAATCATCAGCGACCGCGTGGCGTCGATGCGGAAGTACCGCTTCAGGAGGTCCGTCCCGTCGAGCGCCCGCCGGAGGTCCCCCCGCACCTCGTCGGGGTCGACGGAGGCGAGGACGTCCGCGACGTCCACCCGCCGGTTGAGCGGCATCGAGACGGTGAAGCCGTTGTCGGCGACGGCCACCTGCACGTTCGCGCCCGTCTTCCGGGAACAGCGGTAGGCGACGAGCCGCGAGAGGCCGTCGTTGAACCGCCGCCCGTAGGCGGAGTGGACGTGGTAGCGCCTGCGGTACTCGTCTCTGTCGCGCACCTCCTCGACGACGAGTCGCCGGTCGGTGTGGACGCTCTCGGGACCGGCGTACGCCACCTGCGTCGCGAACATCCGCGTGATGGCGCGCACGCTGTTCTCGTCCAGCGGGAACGCCCGGAGCCACGCCCTGACGGCCGGCCGCCCCCCGCGCTCGTACCTGTCGAGCACCTCGCCCTGAAAGCGGGCTATCTCGCGGCCGAGGTCGTACGAGAGCGGCAGGCGCTCGGAGTACCACGACGGGACCGTCGGGCGGGCGCCCGTCCGGTCGACGTACACCTTCGACCCGCGCCGGTAGCTGAACTCGAAGTGGTCGCCGCCGAGGACGAACACGTCGCCGGATTCGAGCGTGTCGAGGTAGTTCTCGTCGAGCTGGCCGACCCACTCGTCGTCGCCCCGGGTGAACACGTCGCAGGTGAACGAGTCGGGGATGGTCCCGACGTTCGTCATGTAGATGACGCGGGCGAGGCGGCCGCGCTTGCCGACCAGCGGTTCGCCGACCGGGAACGCCTCGTAGTGGTGCGCGCCGCTCTCCGGGTCGTTCGTGTCCCGCCAGACTTTCGCGTAGACGTCTCTGTCCTCCAGCCCCTCGTAGTCGGCGGTGAGATAGCGGAACAGGCGCTCGACGTCGCCGTCCGAGAAGTTCCGGTACGGGTACGCCCGCCGGAGGGTCTCGACTACCGTCTCCTCGCGCCGCGGGCCGTTGATAGCCATCCCGTAGACGTGCTGGGCGGCGACGTCGGCGGCGTTCTCGGGGACGAACACGCGGTCGACGAACCCCGACTCGGCCTTCTCCAGCATCACCGCGCACTCGACGAGTTCGTCGCGGTCGAGGGCGACGACCCTCCCCTCGACGGTCTGGCCGAGCCGGTGGCCCGCCCGCCCGACTCGCTGGAGGAGCGCCGCGACCGACTTCGGCGACCCGACCTGTACGACCAGGTCGACGTGGGGCATGTCGATGCCGAGTTCGAGGCTGGTCGAGGTGGTGACCACGTCGAGGTCGCCGGACTTCAGCCGCGACTCGACGTCCTGTCTGCGCTCCTTCGAGAGGCTCCCGTGGTGACAGCCGGAGTTCTCGTCGCCGTAGGCGTCCGGGAACCGCTCTCTGAGCGTGTGGAGCGTCCGCTCTGCGCCCGAGCGCGTGTTCGTGAACACGAGCGTGTTGGTGTGGGACTGGACCAGTTCGTGGAGCCGGTCGTAGAAGCGCGACTGGACCACGTCCCGGGGCGTGTCGACGAGGTCGTCTGTCGGACACTCCAGTTCGAGGTCGAAGTCGCGGACGAACCGCGTGTCGACGAGTTCGCAGTCACGCGGGTCGCCGTCGCCGGTCCGCCCGACGAGGAACTCGGCCATCGTCGAGAGCGGCTCGACCGTGGCCGAACAGCCGATGCGCGTCGGCGACGTCTCCGCGAGGTTCTCCAGCCGTTCGAGGCTGACAGAGAGGTGGGTTCCGCGCTTCGAGTCCGCGAGGCTGTGAATCTCGTCGACGACGACGTACTCGACGGTCGAGAGCTTCTCGCGGAACTTCGGGGCGTTCAGCAGGATGGCGAGCGTCTCCGGGGTCGTGTTGAGGATGTGCGGCGTCTCCGAGAGCATCCGCTGTCGCTCGCCCGAGTCCGTGTCCCCGTGGCGGATGGCGTGGCGGAGTTCCGGCGCGTCGTCCTCGTCCCCCGTACACTCGCTCGCGGTGTCGGCGCGCTCGCGGTGTCGCGCCGCGATGCCCTCCAGTGGCACTTCGAGGTTGCGGTGGACGTCGTTGGCGAGAGACTTCAGCGGCGAGACGTAGAGGCAGTAGACCGAGTTCGCCAGTCCGTCCGGTTCGTCCCGGTCCCGGCGGAACAGCTCGTTGATGATGGCGGTGAAGGAAGCGAGGGTCTTGCCGCTCCCGGTCGGCGCGCAGATGAGCGCGTTCTCCCCCTCGTGGACGTGCGGGATGGCCTCGCGCTGGGGCGGCGTGAAGAAGCCGCCGTTCTGGGGGACGTACGCGCCGAACTGCTCGACCCACCACTCCCGGACCGCGGGTTCGAGCAGGTCGAGCACCTCGTCGTCGGCGACGGTCACCCGCTCGGGGTCGAACCCCAGGTCGCCCCCGACTGCCGCGAGCAGTTCCCGACCGCTCCCACTCATTGGCTGTGGGTGGAACCGCAACCGTAAGTGGGTTTTGTCCCCCGGGCCGTCAGGACACACGTCTGCCGAGAGTGGCGCGAGCGGCGTCGCCGCCCCGCGAATCCGAACCACTTTCCGCGTCCGCGACGCACCACCGGCCATGCAGGTGACGTTCCTGGGCACCGGGAGCGCGATGCCGCTCCCCGACAGAGTGCAGACGGGACTCCTCCTCCGGCGCGGCGACCACACCCTGCTGGTCGACTGCGGGAGCGGCGTGCTCCACCGCCTCTCACAGACCGACGTCGGCTACGAGGAGGTCTCGACGGTCCTGCTGACCCATCACCACCTCGACCACGTCTCGGACCTGCTCGCGCTCCTGAAAGCCCGGTGGCTCGCCGGCGAGGAACACCTCACCGTGGTCGGTCCGGCGGGGACGAAGGCGCTGCTCGACGACCTGCTCTCGGTCCACGAGTACCTCGACGGCCGGGTGGACCTCCGGGTGCGGGAGGTGGGCGCCGAGTCCTTCGAGGTCGGCGGCTTCGACGTCGAGGGCTACGAGACGCGCCACTCGGCGACCTGTCTGGCCTACCGCTTCGGCGACGCGTTCACGTTCAGCGGCGACTCCGAGGCGTTCGCCGGCCTCGCGTCGTTCGCGGACGGGTGCGAGGTGCTCGCCCACGACTGCTCGTTCCCCGACGAGGTGGACGTCTCGAACCACCCGACGCCGACCCAGCTGGGCGAGGCGCTCGCCGGCGTCGACGTCGGCCGCGTGTACCTGACGCACCTCTACCCGCACACCGAGGGCAAGCACTCGGAGATGCTCGCGGCCGTCGAGTCCCGGGTGGACGCGGACGTGCGGTTCGCCCGCGACGGCCTCCGATTCGAAATCGACGGGTCTGAGTAGGTGGACCGGGTCGGAGACGTCATGGACGGCCGCCGAACCGCACTGCTGTATCTCGTTCTCGCCGCGCTCTGGGGGAGTTCGTTCGTCGGGGTGAAGGTCGCTCTCGACGCCTTCTCGCCGGTCTTCCTCGCGGCGGTCCGCTTTTCGATCTCCGCGGTCGTGCTGTTCGCCGCGACCGCTCTCACCGGCCGCCGCGTCCGGCCGCGGGGGGCGGGCGACTGGGCGCCCATCGTCACCGGCGGCGTCTTCATCATCGGCGTCCACAACGCCCTGCTGTTCGCCGGCCAGCAGTACGTCCCGAGCGCCGTCGCCTCGACGCTGCTCGGTCTGATTCCGATCCTGACGCCGGCCGTCAACCGGTTCGTCCGGCCGGACCAGCGGCTCTCCCGGCAGGCCGTCCTCGGCCTCGGGGCGGGCTTCCTCGGCGTGGTCCTCATCGCCGACCCGGACCCCGCGAACCTCCTCGCCGACGTGCGCGGAATCGGCTTCGTCTTCGCCTCCGCGGTCACCTTCGTCCTCGGCGCGGTCCTCACCCGCGAGACGGAGGCGTCGCTCTCCTCGCTTGCGCTCCAGTCGTGGATGGCGCTCCTCGGGAGCAGCGTCCTGCTCGTCGCGGTCCCGTTCCTCCCGGGCGAGTCGTTCGCGGCCGCGTGGTCGCCGGCGGTAACCGGCTGGGTTCTCTACCTCTCGCTCGTTCCGGGCGCGCTCGGGTTCTTCCTCTACTTCCACCTGCTGGACCGCCTCGGTCCCGTCCAGATGGGACTGCTCGAGTACGTCATCCCGCCGTTCGCGGCGCTGTTCGGCTGGCTGGTCCGCGCGGAACCGCTCTCGCCGTCGACGGTCTACGGCTTCTTCGCCATCCTCGTCGGCTTCCTGCTGCTGAAGGGCGGGTCGCTCCGGGCGGCGCTCAGGGCGCGCCGGTCGCGGAACTGAGCGGCGGGGCCGCGCTCTCGCGCCTACGCCCGTTCGATTCGCGTCCCGGGGTCCTCGCCGGCGAGAAAGGCGGCGAGGTCGTCCGGGCCGAAGACGTGCGCCGGCGAGTCCAGTTCGAGGAGCGCCCGGACCTTCGCCGCCATGCCGCCGGTGACGTCCGTGGCGTCGCTCCCGCCGAGGGCCGCCGCCGCGTCCGCGAAGGAGTGAATCTCGGGAATCACCGCCCCGTCCTCGTCGAGGACGCCCGGGACGGTCGAGCAGAGGCCGACCCGCTCGGCCCCGAGCCCCTCCGCGAGTCGGACCACGAGTTCGTCGCCGCTGACGATCGTCGCGCCCTTCCCGGCGTGGGCGACGACGTCGCCGTGGAGCACCGGCACGAACCCCTCGCCGACCATCGTCGCCGCCGGTGCCATCGGCATCGAGAGGTCGCCCGCCTCGTCGCGGGCGCAGGCGGAGAACGGGTGGACCGGCACGGCGGGGACGTCCCGCGCCCGGAGGCGGGAGACGACGAACTGGTTGAGCGTCTGCATCGCGCCGTGGATGGCGAGGACGCCGTCCGCGTCGCGGGTTCCCGCCCCGGTGGTCACGCCGTGTTCCTCGGCGTGGTGGTGGCCGAAGCTCCCGCCCCCGTGGACGAGGACGAGGTCCCCCTCCGCGCCGGCGACGGCGTCGGCCGCGGCGTCGAGTGCGTCCCCGTCGAGGGTCTCCGCGCGGTCCTTCTCGGTGATGACGCTCCCGCCGAGTTTGAGGACGGTAGGCACGGTCAGGCCTCCTCCACCCGGACGCCCTCCCCCGCGAGTTCGGCCCGGAACACGTCCTCACAGCCCGGCGTGAACGACAGCGCCGTCTCCGTCTCCCGGGTTGGGTCGAGGGCGACGATACAGCCCCCGCCACCCGCCCCGGTCAGTTTCGCGCCGTGCGCGCCCGCCGAGCGCGCGGCCCACACCATGGTGTCGAGCGAGCGCGAGGAGACGCCGAGCGCCTCGAGCAGCCCGTGGTTGAAGTCCATCAGCTGCCCCAGTTCCGCCAGCCACTCGGTCGAGGGCTCCCGGCCCGGTTCGGCCTCGTCGAGCAGCTGCTCGCCCTCGCGGACGACGTTGCCGATGGTCTCGACGGTGTCGGCGGCGAACCCGTAGCGGTCGCGGAGCGCCCGGACGCCCGCGACGAGTTCGCCGGTGTCGCCCGCGCCCCCGTCGAAGCCGACGACGAACGGCAGGTTCGGCGCGTCGATGGTGCGCGTGTCGTCGCCCTCGACGCGGACGGCCCCGCCCATCGTCGAGCAGAAGGTGTCGGCGCGGGAGGCCTGCCCGTCCTGCACTTCGTACTCGGCGCGGTAGGCCCGCTCGGCGAGCTCCTCCGGGTCGAGCGGCGAGCCGAGTTCGCGGGTCGCGGCGTCGATGCCGGCGACCACGACGGCCGCGGAGGAGCCGAGTCCCGCGCCGAGGGGGATGTTCGACCGGACCTCGACGTCGAAGCCGGCGTTCGGAGCGCCGGCGGCGTCGCGGGCCTGCTCGACCGCCGCGTCGACGTAGCCGATGCCCGCCCTGACGAGGTTGTTCGGCACGTCCACGTCCGGGTCGCTGTCGGTCTCGCCGCTGTACTCGACGGTGAAGCCGTCGATGCTGAGGTCCTCGGCGGACACCCTGACGTGGTCGTCGTCCCGCCGTTCTACCGTCACCGTCGCGCGGCGCTCTATCGCGCAGGGCACCGCCGGCTCACCGTAGACGACGGCGTGCTCCCCGAACAGGTACACCTTCCCCGGGGCGCTCGAAGTGGTCATGCACGTGGCTCACGTGCGGGATTGCTTAAGAATGGCTGGTTCGCGTCGTCGCCGACCGCCAGTGCCCCCGGTTACGGCGACCTGTCTAGTTTCGCGACTACGGTGACCCGTCCGGTTTCGCGACTACGGTGACCCGTCCAGCTCCTCCAGTTCGGCCAGCTCGTCGTCGCCGCCGAGGAGCTTCTTCGCGGCGTAGACGAGGGCGGCGACCGCGACGAGAACGACCAGCGCCGCCACCGCCGTGCCGGCCCCGCCGCCCTCGCTCGCTGCCACTTCGACGTCGTGGCCCGTCGGTTCCGTCTCCTCGCTGTCGCCCTCGTCACTGCCGAGGACGCCGCTCCCGATGGACTCGGGTCCGAACTGGACGTCGGCGTCGTGCAGGTGCAACTCGAAGAACGTGAACTCCTTGTCCGCCATACCTGACAACACGGCGAGAGCAGGCATAGGCGTTGTGCATCGTTGCCTTCACGTCTCGCGTCGAACACTCTCCCCTATGGACGACGAACGACGCGAATTCCTGGAAGCGCTGCTGACCACGCCGAGTCCGTCCGGGTTCGAGACGCGCGGCCAGCGAGTCTGGCTCGACTACGTCGAGTCGTTCGCAGACGACGTCTGGACCGACGCCTACGGCAACGCCGTCGCGGTCCACGAGGGCACCGGCGACGGCCCGGCGGTCGCCGTCACCGGCCACGCAGACGAGATCGGCTACATCGTCCGGGACGTGACCGAGGACGGGTTCCTGCGCATCTCGCCCATCGGCGGCGCGGACCGCTCCGTCTCGAAGGGCCAGCACGTCACGATACACGCGGACGACGGCGACGTGCAGGGCGTCATCGGCCAGCTCGCCATCCACCTCCGGGGCGAGGAGACCGAGTACGACGACCTCCGCGAGCAGTTCGTCGACGTCGGCGTCGACACGGAAGCGGAGGCGCAGGACCTCGTCTCGGTGGGCGACCCGGTCACGGCGACGACGACGCTCCAGCGGCTCGCCGGGAATCGGCTGGCGGCCCGCGGGATGGACAACCGCGTCGGCACGTGGGCGGCCGCCGAGGCGCTCCGCCGGGCGCAGGCGCGCGACGTCGACGCCACCGTCTACGCGGTCAGCACCGTCCAGGAGGAGGTCGGTACCGTCGGCGCCCAGATGGTCGGGTTCGACCTCGAACCGGACGCCGTCGTCGCCGTCGACGTGACCCACGCCACCGACATTCCGGACCTCGACACGAAGTTCGAGGGACCGGTCGAACTCGGGGGCGGCCCGGTCGTCTCCCGGGGGAGCATCAACCACCCCGTGCTGGTCGACCTCGCGCGGGAGACCGCCGCAGAGGAGGGCATCGACGTCCAGTTGCAGGCGGCGGGCATCCGGACCTACACCGACGCCGACTCCTTCGCCGTCGCCCGCGGCGGTACCCCGTCGCTGACCGTCAGCGTCCCGAACCGCTACATGCACACGCCGGTCGAGGTCGTCGACACCGGGGACCTCGACGCGCTCGCGGACCTCCTCGCGGCCACCGCCGACCGCGCCGCCGGAGTGGAGTCGTTCGACGTGGTTCTCTAGTCGTTCGACGTGGTTCTCTGCGCGGTCTCGCCGCGCTCTCGGCTGGGACGCTCCCACGCCACACCGTGTCCTCCCCCGCTACGCATCCGGTGAGAACGGTGTGACGGCCCTTCACGCGGTCCGGGGGGAAAGAAAACCGTTAAAGGTGCCCGAGGGCACCTACTGAACATGGGTGGAACTATCGAAGTGCTCGTCCCCGGCGGAGAGGCCAACCCCGGACCGCCGCTCGGTCCGGAACTCGGCCCCACCCCGGTCGACGTGCAAGCGGTCGTCCAGCAGATAAACGAGGAGACCGCCGCGTTCGACGGGATGGAGGTCCCCGTCACCATCGACTACGAGGACGACGGCTCGTTCGCCATCGAGGTCGGCGTTCCGCCGACGGCGGAACTCATCAAGGACGAGGCCGGGTTCGACACCGGTAGCGGCGAACCCCAGAAGGACTTCGTCGCCGACCTCTCGGTCGAACAGGTGAAGAAGATCGCGGCGCAAAAGCAGTCCGACCTGCTCGCGTACGACCTGAAGAACGCCGCAAAGGAGGTCGTCGGCACGTGCGTCTCGCTGGGCGTCACCATCGAGGGCAACGACCCCCGCGAGTTCAAAGAGCGCATCGACGACGGCGAGTACGACGACGCCTTCGCCGAGGAAGCGGCGGCGTAATCCCTCGACGGGGACGACGACCCGCGACACGCGAGCGGCCCGAAGACTCTCCTCACCGACCCCGACTCCGGAGCCGAGCGGCTCCCGTTCGCCGCGAAGACGTGTGAAACGGCCACGAGCGCCGTCGTAGCCGTCGATTCGGTGACCCGCTTCGACGGGTTTAAGTTCGCGATGCCTCACTCTCCAATGAGGCAGGCAGACGCCTGTTTCACTGACCCGTAGGAGCAATCCTGCGCACACTACGGAGGTGAATAATGGCAGATACAATCGAGGAAGCAGTGACTCGCGCACTCGAGGACGCACCGTCGCGGAATTTCCGCGAGACGGTGGACCTCGCCATCAACCTGCGCGACATCGACCTCAACGACCCCGCTAATCGTATCGACGAGAGCGTGGTGCTGCCGTCGGGAACCGGACAGGAGACGACTATCGTCGTCTTCGCGACCGGTGAGACGGCACTCCGCGCCGAAGACGTCGCAGACCAGGTTCTCGGGCCGGACGAACTCGAAGACCTCGGTGACGACGACGACGCCGCCAAGGACCTCGCAGACGACACGGACTTCTTCGTCGCGGAGGCCCCCATGATGCAAGACATCGGCCGGTACCTCGGTACCGTGCTGGGCCCCCGCGGCAAGATGCCGACGCCGCTGCAGCCCGACGACGACGTCGTCGAAACCGTCAACCGGATGAAAAACACCGTACAGGTCCGGAGCCGCGACCGGCGCACGTTCCACACGCGCGTCGGCGCAGAGGACATGACGGCAGACGAGATAGCCGACAACATCGACGTCATCATCCGCCGGCTCGAGGCCGACCTGGAGAAGGGACCCCTCAACATCGACAGCATCTACGTCAAGACCACGATGGGTCCCTCCGTGGAGGTTCGCGCATGAGCGAGAGCGAGTCCGTCCGACGCACAGAGCACGTCCCGCAGTGGAAGCAGGACGAAGTCGAGGAGCTCGTCGAGTTCCTCGAGGACTACCAGAGCGTCGGCATCGTGGACGTCACCGGCATCCCGAGCCGGCAGCTCCAGGTGATGCGCCGTGACCTGTACGGACGGGCCGCGGTCCGCATGGGCCGCAACACGCTGATGCGGCGGGCGCTCGACGAGGTCGACGAGGGATTCGAGGAGCTGTCTTCGTACATCGACGGGCAGGTCGCGTTCATCGGAACCAACGACAACCCGTTCGGTCTCTACCGACAGCTGGAGGAGTCCAAGACCGCCGCCCCCATCAACGCGGGCGAGGTCGCCCCGAACGACATCGTCATCCCGGAGGGCGACACGGGAATCGACCCCGGCCCGTTCGTCGGGGAACTCCAGCAGGTCGGTGCGGACGCGCGCATCCAGGACGGCTCCATCCACGTGCTCTCGGACAGCACGGTCCTCGAGCAGGGCGGCGACGTCTCCGCCCAGCTCGCGAACGTCCTCGGTGAACTCGGCATCGAACCCAAGGAGGTCGGACTCGACCTCCGCGCCGTCTTCTCCGACGGCGTCCTGTTCGAGGCCGAGGAGCTCGCCATCGACGTCGAGGAGTACCGCGCCGACGTCGAGTCGGCCGCGGCCGCAGCGCGGAACCTCTCGGTCAACGCCACGTACCCGACCGACCGGACGGTGGCGACCCTGCTCGCCAAGGGTTCGAGCGAGGCCAAGTCCGTCGGCCTGTTCGCCGAAATCGAGAGCCCGGACGTCGTGCCGGACCTCGTGGCGAAGGCCGACACGCAGCTCCGCGCCCTCGCAGCGCAGATCGACGACAAGGACGCGCTCCCGGAGGAGCTTCGCGACGTCGAAGCGCCCGCGGCGCCCGCGTCCGATGACGAGGACGCGGCAGCCGAATCGACAGCGGAGACCGAAGACGAATCCGAACCCGAGCCCGAGGAAGCCGAGTCCGAGGAGGACGACGGCGAAGACGACGGCGCGGAAGGCCTCGGAAACCTGTTCGGATAACCACCCACACAACACCACAGAACAATGGAATACGTTTACGCAGCACTCATCCTGAACGAGACCGGCGAAGAGATCAACGAAGACAACGTCACCGCGGTCCTCGAGGCCGCCGGCGTGGACGTCGAGGAGTCCCGCGTGAAGGCCCTCGTCGCCGCGCTCGAGGACGTCGACATCGAGGAGGCCATCGAGACGGCCGCCGCCGCCCCCGCCGCCGCAGGCGGTGCCGCCGCCGCAGGCGGTTCCGAGGACGAGGCGGAAGAAGAGGAAGTCGAAGAGGAAGCCGAGGAAGAGGAAGCAGGCGACGACGAGGACGAGGACGACGAGGCCAGCGGCGAGGGCCTCGGGCAGCTCTTCGGCTGAGTCGGCTCCACGCGACGCCGACGTCCCGCGACACTTCTCACGTTTTTCGACCCCCGAGCGACGGCGCCGTCGCCCGCCCGAGGCCCGTCGACAGTGCGCCCCTCGACCGCGAGTCCGCACACCGGGGCGACTGTCGGGGCGTCCACCTCTTTATACCCCCTCTCCCACTGTGGGGCCATGAACGCGAGCGAAGAGCGCTACGACGTAGTCGTCGTCGGCGTCGGCGGCATGGGGAGCGCGGCGACCTACCACCTCGCGCGGCGCGGACTCGACGTGCTCGGTATCGAGCAGTACGACGTCCCCCACTCGAAGGGGTCGTCCCACGGGAGCACCCGCATCGTCCGACTGGTCCAGCACGAGGGCCCCGAGTACGTCCCGCTCGCGCGGCGGGCCCTCGATCTGTACCGGGAGCTGGAGGCGACGACGGGCCGTGATCTCCTCACCACTACCGGGTCCGTCCACGCGGGCGCACCCGAAACCGACATGGTGGAGGACGCCGCGGCGTCGTGTGACGCCCACGGCGTGCCCTACGAGCGCCTCTCCGCGGCGGAGGTGAACGAGCGGTTCCCCGGCTACGACCTCCCGGCGTCGTTCGAGGCGGTCTTCCAGCCGGACGGCGGCTTCGTCGACTGCGAGCGCACCGTCGTCGCGCACGTGGAGGCGGCACACGCGGAGGGGGCGACGGTCCGCGCCCGGGAGCGCGTCCGCGACTGGCACGAGACGGCGGATGGGGTCCGCGTCGTGACCGACAAGGGTCGGTACGCCGCAGACCACCTCGTCGTGACCGCCGGGGCGTGGGCGGGCGGCCTCCTCCCGGACCTCGCGGTCGACCTCACGCCGGTCCGGCGGGTGATAGCGTGGCTCCAGCCCGAGCGTCCCGAGCGCTTCACGCCCGAGACGTTCCCGGTGTTCAGCGTCCGCGACACCGACGAGAGCGGGTACGGCTTCCCGGTCTACGACGTGCCGGGCTTCAAGTTCGGGCGGTCGCCCGGCAACCCGAAGGTCGTCGACCCGGACGACTTCGACCCCGAACCGAGCCACGCAGAGGAGGAACTGCTCCGGCGGTTCGCCTCCCGGTACTTCCCTGACGGGGCCGGACCGACGCTCCGACTCGCCACCTGTATGCTCACCGAGAGCCCGGACGGCGACTTCCTGCTGGGTCGACTCCCGGGCCACGACTCGGTGACCGTCGCCGCCGGGTTCACCGGCCACGGATTCAAGTTCACGAGCGCCGTCGGCGAGGCGCTCGCGGACTTCGCCGTCGACGGCGACACCGACCTCCCGGTCGACCCGCACCGCATCGAGCGATTCTGAAGGGGAGGTGACGACTCCTACCGCATCGAGCGATTCCGAGCGGGGACGGCGGTCCGCGTCGGACTGATTCCCACCGAAGCGAACGATTCTGAACGGGGACAGCGGTCCGCTCCCGGAGGGCGTCGACTCCCCCGGCCGGGTCCGAGCGTTCAAGTACGAAGCCGGGACCACCTCGGGTCGATGGACGCCGTCGGCCTGCGACTCGTCTTCGCCCCCGGGTCGACAGCCGCCACGCTGGCGTTCGCGCTCGCGGGCGCCGGCCTCGGGGCCGTCAGCGGCCTCCTCCCGGGCGTCCACGCCAACAACTTCGCGCTGCTGCTCGCGGCCGTCGCCCCGTCGCTGCCGGGGCCGCCCGCGGCCGTCGGTGCCGCGATGCTCGCCGCCGGCGTGGTCCACACGTTCCTCGACGTGGTGCCGGCGCTCGCCTTCGGCGTTCCGGACCCGGCGATGGCCGCGACCGCGCTGCCCGGTCACCGACTCGTCCTCGCTGGTCGCGGCCGCGAGGCGCTCAGGCTCTCCGCGCTCGGGAGCGGCCTCGCCGTCGCGCTCTCGCTCCCGCTCGCGGTGCCGGTCACGCGGGCGATGGTGGCCGCCCACCCGTTCCTCGGTCGCCACCTCGCGGTCGTCCTCGCGGTCGTCGTGGCGGCGCTCCTGTCGACTGAGGGCACGCTCCGTGCCACGCTAGCGGGCGTCGTCGTCCTCTCGCTCGCGGCCGTCCTCGGGCTCCTGACGCTCGACCTGTCGCCGCCGGCACCGCTCCCGGTCGGGGGGATGCTCGCGCCGCTGTTCGCCGGCCTGTTCGGCGCGCCGGTGCTGATAGACGCCGCCGAAGGGGACGGCGTCCCGCCGCAGGGAGACGCGGCGGTGTCGCTCCCCCCGCGGACCGTGGGCGCGACGGCGCTCGCCGGCACCGTCGGCGGGGCGGTGGTCGGCTACCTCCCGGGCGTGTCGGCGGCCGTCGCCGCGGTGCTGTCGCTCCCGGCGATTCCGGGCGAGGCCGGCGACAGGGGCTACCTCGTCGCCACCAGCGGCGCGAACACGGCGACGACGGTGTTCGCGCTCTTCGCGCTCGCGGCCCTCGGCACCCCGCACACCGGTGTCCTCGTCGCCCTCGAACGGGCGAGCGTCCCCCGGCCGCTGTCGACGCTCGTCGCCGTCGTCGTCCTCGGGAGCGTCGTCGGCTTCGCGCTCGTCCCCCGCGCCGGAGACGTCTATCTCCGCGTGGTGGGTCGCCTCTCTCCGTTGCGGGTCTCGGCGGCGATTCTCTCGCTGCTCGTCGCCGTCTCGTGGCTGTTCGCGGGCGGCGTCGGCGTGGCGGTCTTCGCCGTCGCCGCGGCGCTCGGGCTGGTCCCGCCGCGACTCGGAACGAGGAGAGTCTACCTGATGGGCGTCCTCCTCGGACCGCTCGTCCTCGGGGGGTGACCGTCGACTGCCCGTCCTCGGGG
>JBDGSQ010000143.1:0-17627 GCA_042217455.1 Haloferacaceae archaeon
CTACTGATCCGGGGACGACTCCGGGATTGACCACCCGGGGGACGACTCCGGGACTGACCACCCGGGGGACGACTCCGGGACTACTGCCCCGGCCCCGCCGCCGACCGCGCTGCGCTGTCATCGGCGCGCGTCACGCCGTAGGTCACCGTCAGGAACTGCCGACCGCAGAGCCACATCTCGTGGGTAGCGGCGAGGGCCGACTCGACGGCGACGTCGGGTGCGGTCGGCGAGTCGCCCGGCCACACGCGGAACCGCTGGTCCATCGGGAGCGCGAACGCGCCGACCGGCGTCCGGAGGTAGAGGCCGGGGTCGCCCGGCGCGAACGTGGTCAGTTCCACCCCCTCCGGGTCGCCGTCGAGGTGTCGCATCCGGAGGACGGTGCCGAGATTCCCGCCGGGGAGCGGGACCGCCACGTTGTCGAACGTCTCGCCGTCTCGCTCGTGGGTCGCGTACGCGGCGACGAAGACGGCCGCGCCCGTCTCGGCGTCGGTCCGGATCCACGCTCTGGCGTCCGTCCGCGGGTCCGCCTCCGGGTCGAGGTCGGCGAACCGACTCGTCAGTCCGTGCCACGACTCGTCTGCCGGTCCCGGGAGGTTCAACTGCTGGACGCGACTCGTCACTGCGCTCGCGGCGGCCGCGCCGCGTCTGAATCCGGGGTGCCACCGGACCCGGGACCGCATCTCGTAGTCCGCGGTCCGCTCGTAGAACCGCCGAATCTCGGGATGTATCGCGGAGGGGTCGAACCCCTCGCGGGCGTAGACCGAAACGTCGTCCATCACGCCGTCCGGTCGCCCGCCGGTGCCGACGCCCCGCCGCTCGACGTAGTCCGCGCCCACGAACCACCCGGCCGAGAGTGGACTCAGCGGGACGCCCGCCGCGGCGCGGTGAGCGCGGACGAGGGCGGCAACTCCCCACGTCGCGAGCGCCGCCAGACCGACCCACAGGAGGGCCGCGGGCTTCACTGACAACCGTGACCGGCGCACGGGCGTCAGTTCGCGCGGCGGCGGCTTGAAACGTGGTCGTCGACGTCGATTCCCCCCGCTTTAAGTCGCCGCCGGCCGAGTCCCTCGCACATGAAGCGCATCATCAGCACGGACGACGCACCCGCGGCGGTCGGCGCGTACAGTCAGGCGACGACGAACGGCGACGTCATCTTCACGGCGGGCCAGATTCCCCTGACGACGGACGGGGAACTCCTCGCCGACGAGGACATCGCAACGCAGACCGAGCAGGCGCTCGACAACGTGGTCGCCATCCTCGAATCGGAGGGCGCAGACGCCTCCGACGTGCTGAAGGTGACCGTCTTCCTCGACGACATCGAGGACTTCGACGAGATGAACGAGACGTACGCGACGTACTTCGACGACGAACCGCCGGCCCGGAGCGCGGTCGAGGTGGGGAACCTCCCGAAGGGCGTGGGCGTCGAGATAGAGGCCATCGCCACGACCGAGTGAGGTGCGGGCCCGAACCAGGTCGAGCGCCCTCTGGGGCGCGGTCGGCGGTCTCACCTTCCTCACGCTCGCGCAGGGGTACCAGCTCGCCGTCGGCGCGCTCGGCGTCGGGCTCCCGGTCCTCCTCGCTGTCGCCGTAGTCGTCGCCGTGATCGTCGCGGCGCTGGCCTACGCGACCGAGCACCGACTGGCGACGAAAGGAAGGACTTAAACGCCTTACTCCGGTAGATTCGTGTGCGAGCCGGGATGGCTGAGTGGTAAAGCGCACGCCTGGAAAGCGTGTTCCCTCTGGGATCCAGGGTTCAAATCCCTGTCCCGGCGTTCTCTTGCGATCGACCGGTCAGCGCCGCGTTTCGTCGCGGCGCCCCCCGTCGATTGCTCTGACCGTCACGACGGGATTTGAATTACGGGCGGGGCAGTCTCGCGAGAGGAACGAGCGAGGAAGCGCCGTCAGGTGGTTCAAATCCCTGTCCCGGCGTTCTCTTGCGAGCGACCGGTCAGCGCCGCGTTTCGTCGCGGCGCCTCCCCCGAGAACCCGACGCTCGTGGCGCGGAGCCACTGGTCTCCCCGTCGCATCGCAGCGACGGTACTCGGTTCCGCCCTACGGTGGCGCTCACTCCTCCCGGACGTCCAGCGGGTCCTCGAGTTCGCCCGTGATCTCCTCGAAGGCGTCCGTCGCGGTGACGAGGCCGACGACCTCGCCGTCGTCGACCACCAGCGCGAGCTCCTGGTTCTCGCGCTGGAACCGGTCGATGAGCTCGCTCACGACGGTGTCGGCGGCGACCGTCATCGGCGGCGTCGTCAGGTCCCGCAGGTCGAGCGTCCCGTCGGCGAGTTCGTCCCGGTGTCTGAGGACCGCGGGGGTGTAGACGATGCCGTGGAACTCCTTGAGGGAGCCGCCGACGAGCGGGAATCGGACGTGCGGAGTGGTCGCCATCCGTTCGACGTTGGTTTCGAGGTCGTCCTCCGTCGAGAGCGCGACGACGTCCTCGCGGTCCACCAGTATCTCGGCGACCGGCATGTCGCCGATGTCGAAGGCGTTCAGCACCTCGTCGCGGCGCTCCTCGGACACGCCGGCGCTCTGTAGCGCGTCGCCCATCTGCTTGCGCATCTCGCCCCGCGTGGACGGCGACCCCTCCTCGCGTTCCTCTTCTGCCCACGAGCGGGCTATCTCCACGCCGAACAGTCGCAGAATCCACTTCGCCGCCCGGTCCGAGAGGACGATGGCCGGGGACGCGAGCTTCGTCCACCAGTAGAGGACCGGCGCGCCGTACCGGGCGACGGTTTTCGTCCGCTCGATGCCGAGGTACGTCGGTGCCTGCTCGCCGACGACGACGTGGAGGAGGTTGATGACCGTGAGCGAGAGGAGAACCGAGAGGGCGGTGTGCCCCCCGGAGCCCGTCCCGCCGACGCCGAGCGCCCCGGCGGCCGAGTCCAGCACTGCGGCGAGCGCCGGCTCCGCGACCACTCCGAGGCTGACGCTCGAAACCGTGATTCCGACCTGACACCCGGAGAGATATATCTCGAGCCGTTCGGTCATCTCCCACGCTCGCTCGAGGCCGGAGCCGCGGAACTCCTCCTCGGGGAACTGTCGGACCCGCGTGAGCGCGAACTCGGTCGTGACGAAGAAACCGTTCGACAGCAGCAGCGCGACGCCGCCGAGGAGGCGGAGGGCGGTGGCGAGGTCTGCCATCGTGCGTACGTTCAGGCAGACCGGCTGAAAAGGTGCTGATGACCGACGGGGGCTGTGACCCGCGTCCTCCACTCCGCTACAGGAGCGTCCACGCGAAGTACAGCCCGGCGAGGAGCGCGACGAGGCCGACCGCCTGCACGAGTCGCCGCACGCGACCGGACGGTTCGGTCCCCGCGCCGTACTCCCCGCCCCTGTCACGGGGGAGGCGGCCCGCCGTCTGGGCACTGACGACCGCCTCGGGATATGCGAGCAGGGCGAGGCCGAATCCGACCCCGAGGACCGCCGCGAGCGCCGTTCTGAGGTCCATCAGCTACGGAGGCGTTCGATTCGCTTCTCCACCGGGGGGTGGGAGGCGAACAGGCGGGCCAGCCCGCCGCCGTCGCCGAAGATGCAGAGCGCGTTCACCTTCGCGTCTATCTCGGAGTCGTCGCTCCGTCCCACGCCGTCGCTTATCTTCTCGAGGGCGCGGGCCAGCGGTTCGCCGCTCCCGATCTCGGCCGCGGCGTCGCTGTCGGCGACGTACTCGCGGTACCGCGAGATGGCGAAGACGAACACCATCACGACCATCTGCGTGATCTGGCCGACGATCATCGCCAGGAAGAAGTCGGCGATGTCGTTGTCGCCGGTCAGGAGGACGGCCCACTGGGCGACGATGGCGACGATGGAGGCGACGCCCTGCCCGAGGACCATCATCACGACGTCGCGGTTCTTCACGTGGGCGAGTTCGTGCGCGAGCACCCCTTCGACCTCGTCGACGTCGAGCAGTCCGAGGAGCTCCTCGGAGACGACGACGGTGCCGGCTCCCTTCCTGCCGACGGCGAACGCGTTGGGGACGCCCATGCTGGCGACCATCAGGCGGGGCTTGTCGATGCCCATGTCCGCCGAGAGCGACTCGACTCGTCTGTGGATCTCGGGCGCGCGGCTCTCGGACAGGTCCGTGGCCCCGACGCTCCGGAGGGCGGCCCACTTGCCGATCTTGTACTGGACGCCGACGAAGGCGACGCTCCCGAGCAGGACGAGCCACACCGACCAGCCGAAGACGCCCATCACGACGACTGCGGCCGCTGCGTAGAACGCGAACAGGAGCGACCCGACGACGGCCATCCGCGCTTTCAGACCGAGGTGTCGCATCGTGCGTGCCCGTTACCGGTTCGTCCACAAAACTGCAACGGTGGAGATACGTCGCCGGAGTGCCGGCCGCCGCGGGCGGTCGGCCGGGCGGCGCGTGACGCCCTGGAACCGCCGCTGGCTGGCGATCCGACGTGTTCGTGACCGCCACGGCTGTCTGTCCAGCGCCGCCTGTCTCGTGGAAACATTCATCATCTTCCCTGTCTTTTGTGTGTTTGACAATGCCTGACACGAAGTCTGGGAGAGAGCGGAACGGTCGGAACAAGCGCCGACAGCTGACCGAGTCGCTCTATCACCGCGAGATAGAGGCGGTGTCCAGCGACGAGGACCTCCCCGACCTCGGCGAGGAGGAAGCGGACGGCGAACTACTCGCCGACGAACTCCCCGAAGAACGCACGGACGGCTGACCGTCGCCTTCCACGTCCGTCGCTCTTATACTACCTGAACGAGTATCGACCCGCTGTGCGAACCAGGGCCAACTACGCGACGGTGTACGTCGGTGCGCAGCTCAGACCGGCGAAGGAGGAGCTCGACCTCGAGTGGGCGACAGACGCCGGCGACGCCACGGAGGAGTACGAGTTCTCCGTACCGACGGCCGACGCCCACGATCCGTATCTCGGCCTGCAGGCGTTCGACGTCAGCGAGTACGGGCACGAGATCGAGATAAACGGCACGTGCCTTAGCGGCTTCGACATTCCCCCCGCCGACGGCTGGCAGTACTGGGTCGACACCATCTCGAACGTCGACCTGCGGGAGGGAACCAACGTCCTCCGCATCCGCCGTGACACCTCGACGCGCGACAGTTTCGCCGTCGGGACGGTCACGATTCACTGGAAGGAGCCGGTCGACTGACGCCCACGTATAAACGCCGAGCCGTTTCGCGTCGACGCCGGCTCGACCGTGTGGGTGTCTCCCACGAAACGCCCCGGCGGAAGGCAGCGACGGAGGGCGATTCTCGTCGCGATTCCACCCGGCGGCGGGGCGACCAAGCGCCGACCAGTTCCCAAACTCTTATATAGAATCGCAAACAATCCGCGGGTGTACCTATGAGCCAGCGAATGCAGCAGGGACAACCCATGATCATTCTCGGTGAGGACTCCCAGCGCGTCAAGGACAAGGACGCGCAGGAGTACAACATCTCCGCGGCCCGAGCGGTCGCAGACGCCGTCCGCTCGACGCTCGGACCGAAGGGGATGGACAAGATGCTCGTCGACTCGATGGGCGACGTCACCATCACGAACGACGGCGTCACCATCCTCCAGGAGATGGACATCGACAACCCGACGGCCGAGATGATCGTCGAGGTCGCCGAGACCCAGGAGGACGAGGCCGGCGACGGGACGACCACGGCGGTCGCGATCGCGGGTGAACTCCTGAAGAACGCAGAGGACCTCCTCGAACAGGACATCCACCCGACGGCCATCATCAAGGGCTTCCACCTCGCCAGCGAGAAGGCCCGCGAGGAGATTGACAACGTCGCCACGCAGGTCGACCCCGACGACACCGACCTGCTCCAGAAGGTCGCCGAGACGAGTATGACCGGCAAGGGCGCCGAGCTCAACAAGGAGCTGCTGGCCGAACTCATCGTCGAGGCGGTCCGGCAGGTCACCGTCGAGGCCGACGACGGGAGCTACGTCGTGGACCTCGAGAACGTCACGCTCGAGACCCAGACCGGCCGCTCGGTCGCCGAGTCCGACCTGCTGACCGGGGCGGTCATCGACAAGGACCCCGTCCACGACGACATGCCCACGGAGTTCGAGGACGCGGACGTCCTGCTCCTCAACCAGGCCATCGAAGTATCCGAGGCGGAGACCGACACGCAGGTCTCCATCGAGAGCCCGGACCAGCTCCAGCAGTTCCTCGACAAGGAAGAGCGCGAGATCAAGGACAAGGTCCAGAAGATCGTCGACTCCGGCGCCGACGTCGTCTTCTGCCAGAAGGGCATCGACGACCTCGCCCAGCACTACCTCGCCAAGGAGGGCGTCCTCGCGGTCCGTCGGGTAAAGAAGTCCGACATGAAGTTCCTCAAGAACGTCCTCGGCGCGTCCATCGTCTCCAACCTCGACGCCCTCGAACCCGCCGACTTCGGCGTCGGGACCATCTCCCGCGACGACGAGGACGAGCTGTTCTACGTCGAGGGCGATGACAGCCACGGCGTGACGCTGCTCCTGCGCGGGTCGACCGACCACGTCGTCGACGAACTCGAACGCGGCGTGCAGGACGCCCTCGACGTCGTCTCCACGACGGTGTCCGACGGCCGCGTCCTCGCCGGCGGCGGCGCGATCGAGGTCGAACTCGCGGCGCGCCTGCGCAACTACGCGGACAGCGTCGAGGGCCGCGAGCAGCTCGCGGTCGAGGCCTTCGCCGACTCGCTGGAACTCGTCCCGCGCGTGCTGGCCGAGAACGCCGGTCTCGACCCCATCGACACGCTCGTCGACCTCCGCGGCGCCCACGAGGAAGGCCAGGTCCGCGCCGGGCTGAACGTCTTCAGCGGCGAGGTCGAGGAGACCTACGAGGCGGGCGTCGTCGAACCCGCCCACGCCAAAGAGCAGGCGCTCTCGTCTGCCACCGAGGCCGCCAACCTCGTCCTCAAGATAGACGACATCATCGCCGCTGGCGACCTCTCCACCGAGGGCGGCGAGGAGGAAGGCGCCGGCGCACCCGGCGGCATGGGCGGCATGGGCGGCATGGGCGGCATGGGCGGCGCGATGTGAGGTAGGCCACGGCCCACTCCCACCGCCACCCGACGCCGTTCGCCCGACTCCCCGATTCGACTTTCCCTCTCGCTTTCTCCACGCGCCGCCTCGACTTTCCCTCTCGCTTTCTCCGCGCTCCGCATCGATTCCCCGATTCACCGACTCCGCATCGACACCGCCGCGACTCACCGGTCGCTGTCGTCTGCGGTGTCGCGCCCGAACAGCGAGTTGAGCGGGCACGTGCGCGCCCCCGCGGTTCCGAGCAGGACGGCCGCGGCGAGCAGCGCCCCGCCGGCGACGACGAACTGCGTCGACTGTCCGAGCGCGTCGCCGAACGCCACGGTGGCCATCGAGGCGGCGGTCAGGGCGACGCCGAGAACGATTCGAACCGTCCGGTCGCGGCCGCCGACGTTCCGCTCCATGGGTCCAGAAGGGACCGCGGCGGCTTAAGCGCTGGATGCGCTGCGGGCGTTCTCTCGGTGCCGGTATCCACGGCGAGACTCCGGCAATCCGTGCAGCTTCGCTCCGGCGGAGCGACCGGACGCGGTCCAGTCGGGCGTTCTCGACGACGAACGTGTTTCAGTATGAACTAAATAGCGGCCTGCTAGACACCCCGGTTATGCAGACGCTCCTCCTGGACAAGGACGCGGTTCACGAGAACGCGCAGATGGCAGAGCTCGTCTCGGCGATCGAGGACGCCTTCGCCGCGTACGAGCGGGGTGACGCGCAGATGCCGCCCAAGTCCTACATCGACCTGCCGGAGTACAACGGCGACTTCCGGTCGATGCCGGCCTACCTCGACGCGGGCGACTGGGACGCGGCGGGCATCAAGTGGGTGAACGTCCACCCCGACAACGAGGACAAGTACGACCTGCCGACGGTGATGGGGACGATGATCTACTCGGACCCCCGCAACGCCTTCCCGCTCGCCATCCTCGACGGGACGGAACTGACGATGAAGCGGACGGGCGCGGCCGCCGCCGTCGCCACCGACCACCTCGCCGTCGAGGACGCCACCTCGATGGGCATCGTCGGCGCGGGCGTGCAGGCCTACACGCAACTCGAGGCCATCTCCGAGGTCCGCCCCATCGAGGAGGTCGTCGTCGCCGACGTCGACGAGGAGGCCGTCGCCGAGTTCGTCGACTTCTACGACGACCGCTTTTCCGTCCGCGGCGGGAGCATCGCCGAGGCCGCCTCCTGTGACGTGCTCTCGACCGTGACGCCGGTCGAATCACCCATCGTCACCCGCGAGGACGTCGGCGAGCACACCCACATCAACGCGATGGGGGCGGACGCCGAGGGGAAACACGAGCTCGCAGACGGGGTTCTCCTCGACGCGAAACTCGTCATCGACGACCACGCGCAGTGTACCCACTCCGGCGAGATCAACGTCCCCTACGGCGAGGGCGTCCTGACCGACGCGGACATCTACGGCGAGATCGGCGAGATCGTCGTCGGCGACAAGGAGGGTCGCACCGGCGAGGACGGCGTCACCGTCTTCGACTCGACCGGCCTCGCGATTCAGGACGTCGCCGCCGCGCACGTCGTCTACCAGCACGCGAGCGACAACCGGAACGGCGACCCGTTCGACCTGCTCGGTCTCGGCGGCGAGTGAACGGGCGTCCGCCTCGCGACCGCGGTACCGACCCGGCGTCAGTCGACCGCTTCCTCTTCGGGCGCTTCCATCGTCAGCACGTCGGCGAGTTTCGTCAGAATCCAGACGAGGGCGACGAACGGCAGCAGCGGCAGCATGATGACGACGAGGCCGAGGAAGATGATCCAGCCGATGACGTCCATCTCGGGTTCGACGTGTCCGTGCATCGGCGGCGTCACCGTCCGGTACGCCCGCGCGAGAACCCCTTCTGACTCTGTCTGACTCATGGGTACATGTACGCGCGGTGCGAGGATAAGTGTTGACTCGTTCAGATGTCCGGCGCGGTTCGCGGTGCCTGTCAGATGTCCGGCGCGGTTCGCGGTGCCTGTTCGGTGGCGGGACCCTCTCACCCCCCGCCGCGGAACGACCGACACATCCTTCGCCCCCGATGTTAGATAGCAACGTATAGAACCCCTACGGGAAACAGAACCACCAAGGCGGTTTTTTCGTATCATGCAAGCGCAACGCGGATTCGACCACGGCGAGGTAGAGACCCGCTGGCAGGAGGCGTGGAACGACGCCGACGTCTTCCACATCCCGGACGACGCGGACGACCCCACGTACGTCCTCGGGATGTTCCCATACACCTCGGGCGAACTCCACATGGGCCACGTGCGGAACTACACCATCACGGACGCCTACGCCCGGTACAAGCGGATGCGGGGGGAGGCCGTCCTCCACCCGATGGGCTGGGACTCCTTCGGCCTGCCCGCGGAGAATGCGGCCATCGAGCGGGACACGAACCCGCAGGACTGGACGCTCTCGTGCATCGAGACGATGCGCGAGCAGATGGACGCGATGGGCTTCGGCTACGACTGGGACCGCGAGGTCACCACCTGCATGCCGGACTACTACCGGTGGAATCAGTGGCTGTTCACCCGCTTCCGGGACGAGAACCTCGTCGAGCGGAAGGCCGCCGAGATAAACTGGTGCCCCTCCTGCGAGACGGTCCTCGCGGACGAGCAGGTCGAGGGCGAGGCCGAACTCTGCTGGCGGTGTGACACCCCGGTCGAACAGCGGGAACTCGACCAGTGGTTCCTGAAGATAACCGAGTACGCAGACGAACTCGTCGACTCCCTCGACGACCTGGAGGGGTGGCCCGCCAGCGTCCGGCAGATGCAGCGCAACTGGATCGGCCGCCAGCACGGGTCGACCGTCGAGTTCGACGTCGAGGGGCACGGCCCGGTCGAGGTGTTCACGACCCGCCTCGACACCATCTTCGGCGCGACGTTCTTCGCGCTCGCGCCCGGCCACCCCATCGCCGAGGGGCTCGCCGAACGCGACGACGACGTCGCCCACTTCGTCGAGGAGGTGGCGGACCCCGACGGCGACGAACCGCAGGGCGTCGCCACCGACCTCACGGCGACGAACCCCGCCACCGGCGAGGAGATTCCGGTCTACGTCGCCGACTTCGTCCTCTCTGACGTGGGGACGGGCGCGCTGATGGGCGTCCCCGGCCACGACACCCGCGACCACGCCTTCGCCACGTCGATGGACGTCGATATCGTCCCGGTGGTGAAACCCGCGGACGGCGACGTCCCGGACGTCAATGCGGAGGCCTTCACCGAGGACGGCGTCCTCGTCAACAGCGGCGAGTACGACGGCGTGGAGAGCGCCGAGGCCCGAACCGCGCTCGAAGCCGACATCGACAGCGCCGCCCACGACGTGCAGTACCGCCTCCGGGACTGGCTCATCTCCCGCCAGCGGTACTGGGGGACGCCGATCCCCGTCGTCCACTGCGAGGAGTGCGGCCCGGTGAGCGTCCCCGAGGAGGACCTCCCGGTCGAACTCCCCGAGTTCGTGAAGACCACCGGCAATCCGCTCGACGAGGCGGAGGAGTGGAAGCACGTCGCGTGTCCCGAGTGCGGCGGCGACGCCGTCCGCGAGACGGACACGATGGACACGTTCATGGACTCCTCGTGGTACTTCCTGCGGTACGTCTCGCCGGACGACGAGGGGGCTCCCTTCGACGTCGACCGGGCGAACGACTGGATGCCGGTCGACCAGTACGTCGGCGGCATCGAGCACGCCGTGATGCACCTGCTCTACTCGCGGTTCGTCACGAAGGTGCTCTCTGACGTGTCGATGCTAGACCACCGCGAGCCGTTCACGAACCTCGTGACGCAGGGGATGGTCCTGCTCGACGGCTCGAAGATGTCCAAGTCCAAGGGCAACGTCGTCTCGCCCCAGCGCATCGTCGAGGAGTACGGGGCCGACACCGCCCGCCTGTTCACCATGCAGGCGGCCCAGCCGGAGAAGGACTTCGACTGGACCGAGAGGGGCGTCCAGTCGAGTTACGACTTCCTCCAGCGACTCGCCGTCGCCGTCGAGTCGCACGTCGAGGGCGACGACCCCGGCGGCGAGTACGACGCCACCGCCGAGTACGTAGCGCGGGAGATGGAGGCGACGGTCGCCACCGCCTGCGAGGACTTCGAGTCGCTGACGTTCAACACCGCGCTCCGCGAGACGCGGGAACTGACGGGGCTGCTCGCCCAGTACCGCGAGGAGCACGACGCCCACGGTCCCACCGTCGAGGAGGGCCTGCGCACCATCGTGAAACTGCTCGCGCCCGTGACCCCCCACGTCGCCGAGGAGCTGTGGGACGCGCTCGGAGGCGAGGGGTTCGTCGCCGAGGCGGAGTGGCCCACGCCCGACCGCGACCCCGCCGAGCTGGAACTCGCGCGCGCCCTCGTCGAGAACACCCGCGAGGACGTCCGCGACATCGTCGGCGTCGCCGACATCGAGAACCCGGAGTCCATCGACGTAGTCGTCGCCCCGTCGTGGAAGTACCGGGCGCTGTCGCTCGCCCGCGAGTCCGACGCCCCGAACGTCATCGGCGAACTGATGCAGGTCGACGAGATTCGAGCGCACGGCGACGAGGCGGCCCAGTACGGGCAGTTCCTGCAGGACAACCGGCAGGCGCTCCCCGAGACGCTCTCACAGGATGGCGAGCGGAACGCCCTCGAGCGCGCCGCGTGGCTGGTCGAACGAGAGTTCGACGCCGACGTCCGGGTGATGGCCGCCGAGGACGCCCCCGACGACCTCGCGGAGAAGGCCCGCCCCGGCCGTCCGGCGATCCAGATCGACTGAGTCGCCGCCGCACGCGGCGGATTTCGCCGCTGCAGTCGAAACTCGCGTATCGACGCCCCCCGGCTCTTTCGAACCCCCCTGTTTCGACTGTACGCTGACGCGCGTCTGACGTGATTCGGGAAATGATTTTTGTATTGAATTGATAGTTATTCAATCATGTCGGATGACAAGACTGACCTCCAGCGTGAAATTCTACTCACCTGGTACGACCACCCGAACGCGACGAAAACGGAGATATCCGACATCGTTGGTTGTAGCGCCTCCTACGTGAGTCAGGTGACCAACCGCTTCGACGACTACGATCAGTTTGAGGCGATGATGGACAGACGAGACAGGGACATAGAGCGCATGTTCGGTGACGACATCTTCCAGGGCTTCGGTGGGGGGAACCGGTCGCCAGCGAATGACGCCTCGCCTGCAGAGCAGATGAGCGTCGCAGAGGCATGGGACGAACTCCCGAACAATCCGGTGGGTCACGTCCTTCGAGGGTTGATTCTCATCATCATGCTCTTCGTTGCCTACAAGATCGTCATCGCCCTGGTCCCACTACTGTAGGCCCCACGTGTGTTCGAAGTTCGGCGCGAAGCGAGACAACTCAGTCGCACGTATCGCCGCTCGCTTTCGACGCGCCGTTCGCCGCCGCCTGTGAGACGGGGGGTGACCCGCGAGCTAGCCGGACTGACCGACGTGCTGGAAGTCGTCCACGCCAGCCGCGCCGAACGGGGCGTCTCGGAGAATCGGCTGCAAGAGGCACGGGCGGCGAAAGCGCATCGGTGCGTTCGATTCGACGACGGAGCCGTCCTCGAGCGCGTCGAAAAAGGGCCCTCGTCAGCGAGGCACCGCGTTCACTCGATGTCGATGCGGCGCGACTCCTCGCTCACGTGGAGCTTGGGGAGCGTCACGGTGAGGACGCCGTTTCTGTAGACCGCCGAGGCGGCGTCGCCGTCGACCTCCAGGGGGAGGTCGATGGTCCGGCGGACCGACTCGTGGCGGCGCTCGCGGCGCAGGTACTCGCCGGACGGGGACTCGCGCTCCTCGTCGAACTCGTGTTCGGCGCGGACCGTCAGGCGGTTCTCGGTGGTGGAGACGTCTACCTCCTCGCGCTCGAATCCCGGGAGGTCGACGGTCACGACGAGCTCGTCGTCGTGGTCCGCGACGTCGGTGGCGACGTCGGTGACGATGCCGCTCTCGCGGCGCATCATCTCGTCGTACTGGCGGCTCATTCGGTCGAAGAACGTCTCGAACTCGTCGAAGGGATTCGTTCGCATCATACGGACACAGGTACGCTCGTTCACAGCTTAAGGATAGCTGGAACAGGTGTATCCCGTAGCACGGGGGCTGACGGCGGCAGATTCGGCGTTCGCGGTGACGACGGTGAGAGGCGTAATCCCCGACACCGGTCGACGCCCGCCGGCGGGAGCGCCCGTCAGTAGAGGACGTGCGTCGTGTCGTAGGAGCCGAGCCGGCGCACCCACCCGTTCGACGCGATGGCCTCGACGTCCTCGAGGGCTTCCTGTGTGCGCTCCTCGTAGAGGCCGGCCTCGAAGTCCACGTGGAAGAGGTAGTCGCCGAGTCGAGCGCCGCTCGGTCGGGACTCGACGCGCGAGAGGTTGATGTCCCGGTCGGCGAACGCCTCCAGCAGTTCGAGCAGGAGACCCGGGTAGTTCGCGTTCGGGTAGACGATTATCGACGTCTTGCCGCCGGCCGGGGAGAACTCCTCTTCCGGCGCGATGACGAAGAACCGGGTGGCGTTCGAAGAGCGGTCCTGAATGTCCTCGGCGAGGACCTCCAGGTCGCCGTCGGCGTTGTCGGGGTGGCCGATGCCGGCGACGGTGGCGTCCTCGCGGGCGCGTTCGACCCCGCGGGCGGTACTCGCCACGGCTTCGAGGGCGCTGTCGGGATACTCGGACTCGAGGTAGGTGCGACACTGCGCGAGCGCCTGTGAGTGGCTGGCGACCGTCTCGAACTCGGGACCCTGCGCGATGAGCGCGTGGCGAATCGGCGTGACTATCTCCTCGACGACGCTCACCTCGTAGTCCGCGATGGCGTCGAGGGTCTCTGTGACGCTCCCCTCGATGCTGTTCTCGATGGGGATGACGCCGCGGGCGTAGCGGCCCTCGGAGACGGCGTCGACGATTTCCGTGACGGATTCGCGGAACTCCACGTCGTCTGCGACGGCGCGGGCGGCGCGGTGTGAGTACGTTCCGGCGGGTCCGAGCGTGACGGCCTTCATTCCTGGCGTCTCTTTTCGGTTCGCCCGTAAAAGCGCGTCGGCTATCCCTCTCTCTGCTGCTGCCGCGCCGCTCTCCGCGCGTCTGCGGCCCCGCTTTCCGAACGTCTGTTGCTCCACACCCTGCGCATCCGCCACCTCGCACTCTCGGCCCGCACCGACTACGCCGCGTCGTCCCCGCGCCAGTCGGCCCGCTCGCGGAACTCCGCTGCGACGTCGCCCACGTCGCTCGCGTCGAGGACGCCGCGCTCTGTGACGACGCCGGTGACGAACGCGGCGGGGGTCAGGTCGAACGTCGGGTTCTCGACCGCGAGGTCCGCGTCGCCGTCGTACACCTCCCCGGTCGGGCCGGACTCCAGTTCCACGCCGGACGCGGCGGCGACCTTGTCGGCGGCGGCGACGGCGTAGGTGGGGACGCCCTCGTTCGCGGCGGCGACGGCGGCCCCTCGCGTCCCCGTCTTGTTGACGACGCTCCCGTCAGGGAGGACGGTGTCGGCGCCGACGACGACCGCGTCGACCTCCCCCTCCGAGAGGACGTGGGCGACGGCGGCGTCGGTGACGAGGGTGACGTCGACGCCCCCCTCGGCCAGTCGCTCCGCGACCCCGACGCCCTCGCGGGCCGGCCGCGACTCGGCGACGACCACCGACGACGGCGCGTCCGCGAGGACGGCGGCGACCGTCCCGGACCGCGAGAGCGTCAGCACGCGCTCGTTCGTCACGAGTGCGCTCGCGCGCGTCGCCGCGTCCCGGTCTGCGCGGACCGCCTCCGCGACGACGGCCCGGGCCGCCGACTCGACCGACGCGGCGGTGCGGTCGGCGCGCGACATCGCCCGGTTCACTCTGTTCTCGAGGGCGGTCATGCTCGGGCGGGCGCGCCGGAGTCGCTCCGCCGTCTCGGCGAGCCGCTTCCAGTCGGCTTCCGCCCTCTCATCGCCGCCGCCTCTGGCTCCGGTGTCTCCGCGCTCGCCGCCTCCGGTTCCGGTGTCTCCGCGCTCGCCGCCTCCGGCTCCGGTGTCTCCGCGCTCGCCGCCTCCGGCTCCGGTGTCTCCGCGCTCGCCACCGCTCCCGGCCTCGTGGGCTCGCGCCGCGAGCACGCCGGCCTCGTCGCGGAGGACCTCGAGAGCGCGCACCGAGACGTACGCCGACCCGTGTTCCCGGTCGCCGGTGGCGCTCTCGACGGTCGGCCGCACCCGGTCGTAGGAGGTCCAGAGTCGCGGGACCGTCTCGCGCCGGAGTATCTCGGTGGCCGCCACCCACGCCGTCTCCGTGCTCTCGCGGTTCGTCCGGACCTCGCGGCTGTCACAGTCGAACAGGTACGGGTGGACGGTCCACCGGGTTCCGACGTCGTCGTCCGCGAAGGTGAACGGGTCGCCGGCGCGGACGAGCGTGACCGCCTCGCGCAGGCCCGTCTCCTCGTTTATCTCCCACCGCGCCGCGGCGTCGGGGTCGCCCTCGGCGTACCCCGAGACCGCGCCCCACCGCCCCGAGTAGGTGCCCACCGCGCCGCTCCGGCGCAGGAGCAGCACTTCCCCGTCGTTGCGCAGGAAGACGGTGACGACGTGCGTCGACTCCGTGTCGGTGTCTGCGTCTGCCATCTCGCTCGTCCGTGGACACGGACCGCTGCCGCTTAACAGTGGTCCGCGGGCGGACACGGACCGTACCAGTAGTTCGCGGGCGTCGCCACCGGGCGCCCCCGGTCACTGGCCGCGGCTGGACTCCTCACTCGCGGCCCGCGACAGGAGGCGAACGAGGGCCGCTCCGACGCGCCAGACCAGCGTCGCACCGACGACGACCGCAGTGAGCGCCACGAACAGGAGAAAGAGGATGATTCCCCACTGCAGTCCCGCGGTGAACGCGAGCGCCGCAGAGAGGAGGAACCCGCCGCCGACGAGGACGCCCGCGCCTTTCAGCGCGAGGCGCTGCCACCGGTTGAAGCCGACGGGGTCGTCGAACCCGAGCACGGTCGGGAGGACGACGCTCACCGCGGCGACGCCGAGCGACAGGACGATCAGCACGCTGCCGAAGAGCGCCGCCATCCCGTGGGCGAAGCCGTCGCTGTTGGGCGGCGGCGGCGGCATCGTCGCCAGTTTGTACACCGTCGCGGCCGCGACGGCGACGCCGGCGACGACGAACAGGGCGCGGACCGCCGTGATGACCGCGGTGACTCTGCTGGAGGGCATACGCCGCGACTGTTCGAGGATGTGCGGAATAAGCTTTCGGCCCGGCGCTCACGCTCGTCCGTCGACGCCGCGCCACGCGGCCCAGTAGCCCAGCGCCGCCGGCACCAGTTCGATGCGGTGCGGGCAGGCGGCGGCGCACTGGTACGGCTCGCTCGATACGCCGAGGGCCGGTCCGGTGAGCGACCACCGCAGGAAGAACTTCAGATTCCGCCACGGCTCGTACCCCGGTGGCGCGACGCAGCCGACCGCGGGACAGGCCTTGTACACGTCGAAGGCCGCGAGCGCGAACAGCGGGACCACCGCGAGCACCAGCAGCGGTCGGGCGGCGTCGCGGGCCAGCAGGAGGGCGCCGGCGGCGACGACGACGGTGAGCGCGACGGGCACGCCGAGGAAGGCACCCGGTATCGGCACGTCGGAGGGGAACACGGCGACGAACGCGCTGGCGGCGACGTAGGCCGTCAGTCCGGCCCAGAGGACGAGGACGCGCCGGGAGGGGAGGCGGGACGGGGAGTCGTCGGGGGTCGATTCGGTCGGCATCGAGACGGCGTTCGCCCCCGCGAGCCAAAAACCGCCCGCCGAATCGCGCCGGTGACCGTCCCGCGGACCGCGGACGGCAGGCTCTGTCCGGCAGGGAGCGACGCGGGGGAAGGTTTTGGTGGCGCTCGGTCGAACCGTCTCACATGACGTCCGAGGACATCGCGGTTCGGGTCGGCGACGCCCTGCGGGAGACAGATGCGACCCTCGCCGTCGCGGAGTCGTGTACCGGCGGGCTGGTCGGGTCGCTCGTCACGGACGTCGCCGGGTCGAGCGACTACTTCGACCGCTCGCTCGTGACCTACTCCTACGACGCAAAGCGCCACGAACTGTGCGTCTCCCGGGAGTCGCTCGACGAACACGGGGCGGTCAGCGAACCCGTCGCCCGGCAGATGGCCCGCGGCGTCCGCGACAGGGCCGACGCGACGTGGGGCGTCTCGACCACCGGCATCGCGGGGCCGACCGGCGGCACCGAGGCGAACCCCGTCGGCACCGTCTACGTCGGCGTCGCCTACGCCGGCGAGTGGGGGACGGAGTCGTCGTACGCGACGGTCTCGCGGCGCGTCTTCGACGGCAACAGAAACGAGATCAAGCGACAGATAGCCGAGTACGCCCTCGAAGCGCTGCTCTCGGAGGTCCGCTCGGTCGCAGAGTTCTGAGCGGGGGCGCGCAGTCGCCGAGTCCTGAGCGGGGGCGCGCAGTCGCCGAGTCCTGAGCGGGGGCGCGCTCTGTCGCAGAGTCAGGCCCAGTCGGCGCAGATGTCCACGAAGTTCCGCAGAATCGTGAGGCCCGTCTCGCCGCTCTTCTCGGGGTGGAACTGCGTCCCGAAGACGTTGCCCTCCTCGTTCGCGATGATCGAGGGGAACTCGACGCCGTACTCCGTCGTGGCGACGACGGCGCTCTCGTCCTCCGGGCGGGCGTAGTAGGAGTGGACGAAGTAGGCGTACTCGCCGTCGACGCCCTCGACGAGC
>JBDGSQ010000034.1:0-17505 GCA_042217455.1 Haloferacaceae archaeon
ATAGTCCATACGGTCTGTAGCGGATGGAGTCGGAAAACTCCCGGGGACGACTCGCTGGCCGGTTTTCGAACGGAACGTCCGGCTCTCGAACAGGGCGACCGATTCTCGAACGGAACGTCCGGCTCTCGAACAGGGCGAGCGTCTCCCGAACAGCGAAGTGCCCGCGGGCGGAGACGCAGACGATGGAGACGACACGGCACTTCACCGCGACGGTCTACGTCGTCAACGGCGGGGCGACGGCCCTGCACGACCACCGCCACCTCGACATGCGACTCCCGCCCGGCGGTCACGTCGACCGGGACGAACTCCCCCACGAGGCCGGACTGCGCGAGGTCCGCGAGGAGACCGGTCTCGAACCCTCGCTGCTCGCGGAGACGGCGTCGTTCGGGTCCGAGACGGCGCGGCCGATTCCCCGCC
Source organism: Haloferacaceae archaeon (assembly GCA_042217455.1). Taxonomy (GTDB): domain Archaea; phylum Halobacteriota; class Halobacteria; order Halobacteriales; family Haloferacaceae; genus JBDGSQ01. Next base: position 418 of record JBDGSQ010000034.1, read on the forward strand.
CGCGGCATCTGTTGCTCGCGGACGTGAACCGCTTCGACGGCGTCGTCGGCCACCAGCACGTCGACCACGTCTACTACGCGACCGTTCCGAGTCGGGACGTGGACCCGGCCGAGGGCGAGGAGCGCGCCGACGCGTGGGGCTGGTACGACAGGGAGGCCCTGCGCGAGTCTGACCTCGACGACGACGTCGTCGCCCTCGGGACCGAGGCCATCGAGGTCGCGGCCGAGTGGGAGAGCTAGGGGACGTCGACGCCGGTGAACTCGACGCGCGCACCGCCGCCGTCGGCCTCGGCGTCGAGAGTCGCACACCGGTGTCGACGGTGTCCCGCGCCCCGGCCGCCGGTTCGGCTACGTATCCTCGACGAGTGACGCGACGTACTGGCCGACGTGGTCGTCCATCCGGCGCTTGAATCCGTTCTGTCGGGCCAGCCGGTCGAGCTCGCGGGCGACGTAGCTCCCGTACTGGACCGCCTTCTTGTCGGCGGTCCGGACGGCGTCGGGGACGAGGCCGTCCGCGGCGCGACGGAGCGCGACCTTCCGGGCGTCGGCGGTTGCGAGCAGGTCGCCCGGGAGGGGGAGCGCCGCCGCGACGACGCGGTCGTGGAGCAGCGGCGCGACGGGTTCGACGCCGGCGGCCCGGAGCGCGAGCACGTCTCGCTCCAGCTGGTCGGGGAGCGTCGCGGTCACCTCCCGGGTCGCGCCGCGGGTCGTCGTCGCGTCCACGCGGTGGTCGGTCGCCGGGTCGACGACCTTCGCGTACCCGCCGAACAGCTCGTCTGCGCCCTGTCCGACGGCGAGACGGTCGAAGCCGTCTTCGGCCGCTCGCTCGCCTACGAGGTACAGCGGGAGGGCTATCTGGACGTCCATCGGGTTGGCGCGACCGGTCGCGCGGACCACCTCGGGGACGGCCCGCCGGAGGTCCTCGTGGGTCAGGGTGACGACCCGGAGGTCGCGGTCCATCGCGTCTGCGGCGGCGCGGGCGGCGCAGACGTCGTGTGCGCCGGTGAAGCCGGCGACGTAGCAGGGCGCCTCGGGGACGCCGGCGGCGACGAGCGCCGAGTCGAGACCGCCGGAGAACGCCACCGCGAGGCCCCCGGGGTCGAGTTCCCGGACGGACTCCGCGACGGCGTCACGGACGGCGGCGACGGCCGCCTCGCGGTCCGACTCGACGGGCGGGTCCGGCAGCGACCAGACGCGGTCGTCGCCCCGGTCGTCGCGGACGTGCCCCGCCGGGACGGCGGTGGGTGCGTCGAGGTCGGCGGGGTCGTGGCTCCACGCCCCCGGGTCGTCGGCCTCCGAGAACAGCGGTTCGCGGCCGAGGACGTCGCGGACGAGCCTCCCGTCGCGTTCACCGGCGAATCCGGCGGTCCCCGGGAGCGGGTCGGACTCGGCGAGGGCGGCGCGGACCGTCGCCGCGTCGGTGCCGCGAATCACAGCAGGTCGAGGAAGCGCCGCCGGACCCTGCGTTTCGCCCCGCCGGCGGCCTGCCTGAAGCTGATTCGCCACGGCGTCCGGGAGCCGACGACGCTCGTGCGCCCCGCGGCGATGGCCTCGAGGACGCCGTCGAGCGAGCGCTCCTCGGCGTCGACTTCGGTTATCGCCTGTCCGACCATCTCGCTGATGTGGGCGTCGCTGCCGGCGGTCATCGGGAGGTCGCGCTCGACTGCGAACCGCTCTGCCCTGCGGTTGGCGCGCCCGGTGAGTAGCCGGGAGTTGTACACCTCGATGGCGTCGGCGCTCGCGAGTTCGTCGCCGGTGACGTGCGGGCCGACGCCGTGGCGCGAGGACTGGAAGGGGTGAGGGACGACGGCGATGCCGCCGAGCCGGTGGATGCGGTCGAGCGTCTCGCCGAAGGAGAGGCCGGCCGGAACGAGTTCGTCGACGCCCAGCGCGAGGACGTGGCCGGCGGCGGAGGTCACCTCCATGCCGGGGATGCCGACGAGGCCGTAGTCGGCCGCGGCGTCCGCGGCTTCGAGGCTCGCGTTTATCTCGTCGTGGTCGGTGACTGCGAGGGCGTCGAGCTCGACGGCCTCCGCCTGCGCGAGGAGGAGGTCGACGGGGTCGCGCCCGTCGTGTGAGAGTTCCGAGTGCGTGTGCAGCTCGACCGATAACACGGGTGGCGATTGGCGGTGGCGGGTGAAAAACTCCGCGATACGTCGGTTACGCCGGCCGAGACCGGAGGAGGCTCGGCAGGACGACGGCGACGGTCACCGCGGCGGCGACGAGGACCCCGACGCCGTAGACGACGAGCCCGATGCCGCCCTCGCCCCCGCCGAGGGCCGCGAGTGTCTCCGGCAGTATCAGCAGCACCGCCGCCACTACGAGTACGAGTCCCACTAGCGCCCAGATGCGAGATTCGGCCATCGTCGGTCTGTGAGACGACCAGATAGTATAGAAGTACCGGATTTCGCTCTGGTCGGGTCGGTCGACGGGCGTCACTCCGCTCGCTCCGGTAGGTTACCCCGTCGATCTCGGCGAGTCGCCTCCGCGCGTCCCACAGGGTCGCCCCCGGCGGTCTCGGTGCGGTGCGGTTGCCAGCTGAAGTGTGCACGCACGTGCACACAGAAAGCATTAACCCCGACCTGTATCAACAGGGAAGTGAATGAGTCTTTCCGACCCGGACCGCGAACTCATCACGGGCGAACTCGGTCGCGACCCGACCGCGGCCGAGGCCGCGCTGTTCGAGAATCTCTGGAGCGAACACTGCGCGTACCGCTCCTCCCGGCCGCTGCTCACGGCGTTCGACTCGGAGGGCGAGCAGGTCGTCGTCGGTCCCGGCGACGACGCCGCGGTCGTCGCACTCGACGACGACACGTACGTCACCTTCGGCATCGAGAGCCACAACCACCCGTCGTACGTGGACCCCTACGACGGGGCAGCGACGGGCGTCGGCGGCATCGTCCGCGACACGCTCTCGATGGGCGCCTACCCCGTCGCGCTGGCGGACTCTCTCTACTTCGGTTCGTTCGACCGCGAGCACTCGCGGTACCTCTTCGAGGGCGTCGTCGAGGGCATCGCCGACTACGGCAACTCCATCGGCGTCCCGACCGTGACCGGCAGCGTCGACTTCCACCCCGACTACGAGGGGAACCCGCTGGTGAACGTCGCCTGCGTCGGCCTGCTCTCCGCGGACCGGCTCGTGACCGCGGAGGCACAGACGCCCGGGAACAGCCTCGTCCTCGTCGGCAACGCGACCGGCCGGGACGGCCTCGGCGGGGCCTCCTTCGCGAGCGAGGACCTGAGCGAGGACGCCGAGACCGAGGACCGCCCGGCCGTGCAGGTGGGCGACCCGTACACCGAGAAACTGCTCGTCGAGGCGAACGAGGAACTGCTCGACGAGGACCTGATACGGTCGGCGCGGGACCTCGGCGCGGCCGGACTCGGCGGCGCGTCGAGCGAACTGGTCGCCAAGGGCGGCCTCGGCGCGACCATCGAACTCGACCGGGTCCACCAGCGCGAACCGGAGATGAACGCGATGGAGATTCTCCTCGCCGAGTCACAGGAGCGGATGATATACGAGGTGCGCCCGGAGGACGTCGACCGCGTCGCCGAGATCGCCGAGAAGTACGACCTCGGCTGTTCGGTCGTCGGCGAGGTCACCGAGGGCAACTACGTCTGCACCTTCGAGGGCGAGACGGTCGTCGACGTCGACGCCGAGTACGTCGCGGACGGCGCGCCGGCGAACGACCTGCCCGCAGAGCGCGCCGGGCAATCCGAGCGCGACCTCCCCAGGGCCGACCTCGCTGGGGCGTTCGAGGCCGTCGTCGGCAGTCCGAACACCGCGAGCAAGCGCTGGGTCTACCGCCAGTACGACCACGAGGTGCAGGTCCGCACCAGCGTCCTCCCCGGCGACGACGCCGCCGTCCTCGCGGTCCGCGAAACCGGGCCGGGCGACGACGAGGGACTCGGACTCGCGCTCTCCTCGGGGGCGAACCCGAACTGGACGACGGCCGCGCCGTACGAGGGCGCGCGCGCCGTCGCACTGGAGAACGCAGCCAATCTCGCCGCCAAGGGTGCGACGCCCCACGCCGCGGTCGACTGCCTCAACGGCGGTAACCCCGAGAAGCCCGGGGTCTACGGCGCGTTCTCGGCCGCGGTCGACGGCCTCGCGGACATGTGCGCCGCGCTCTCGGTGCCGGTCGTCGGCGGCAACGTCTCGCTGTACAACGACTCCGTGGCCGGCCCCATTCCGCCGACGCCGACGCTGGCGGTGATGGGCGTCAAAGACGGCTACGACGCGCCGCCCGCCGCGTTCGCGGGCGAGGGCACCGTCCTCGTCGTCGGCGACGCCGGAGGGGCGCTCGGCGGCTCCGAGTACCTCGCGCAGGTCGGCGGAAGCGACCGGTTCCCCGCTCTCCCCGAGGACCCGGCCGCGGTGATAGCGGCGCTGGCGTCGGTGGCGAATCTGGATTCGACGCTCGCCGTCCACGACGTGAGCCACGGCGGCCTCGCCGTCTCGCTGGCCGAGATGGTGACCGCGGACGCCGGTGCCGACGTCGCCGTCGCGGACGCGGTGGCGCTCTTCGACGAGACGCCCGGGCGCGCCGTGGTGGAGACCACCGACCCCGAGGCCGTCCGCGAGGCCTTCGAGGGCGTCGCCGCCGTCGAGGAACTCGGCGAAGCCACGGGAGACGCCGACCTCTCGCTGTCGGTCGGCGAGGAGGAACTCGTCTACGGCGCGACAGACGTCGCCGAACTCAGAGACGTCATCGCCCGGGAACTCGACTGAGGGGGGTCCGGGAACCGAACTGAACGGCGAGTTCCGGAAACGTACCGGGCGCGAGCCGCCGGGGACGGGTTCGCGGGGACTGTCTCGACGCTACCGCCGCCAGTACTCGCCGGTCAGCAGGACGAGTACGGGCAGTATCTCCAGTCTGCCGAGCCACATCAGCGCCACCAGGAACAGCTTCGCGCTCGTCGAGAACGCGACGTAGCTCCCCATCGGGCCGACGATGCCGAAGCCCGGGCCGACGTTCCCGAGCGTCGCCGCGACGGCGCTCATCACCTCGAGGACGGTGACGTCGAGTCCGGTGCGGACCGCGTCGAGAAAGAGCAGCGCGGTGGCGACGAAAAAGAGCACGAGGTACAGGACGGTGAAGGCGTAGATGCCGCGGACGGCCCGCTCGTCGACGACGAGGCCGCCGAGCCGGACGGGGCGGACCGCCTCTGGGTGGGCGGTCGTGAACAGCTCTCGGCGGATGGACTTGAGGATGACGTACCAGCGGACGATCTTGATGGCCCCGCCGGTCGACCCGGCTGAACCGCCCACGAACATGCCGAACAGCAGGAGGTACTGGACCGGAGCCGACCACGCGTTGAAGTCCATGCTCGCGTAACCGGTGGTGGTGACCACCGAGACGACCTGGAACGTCGCGTGCCGGAGCGCGGGTTCCGCCGCGCCGGCGACGCGTTCGGAGAACGTGACGAGGTACGCGGCGTCGAAGGTACCGCCGGTGGGGGCGGCGTCGACGAAGCCGCCGCCGGCGAACAGCACCAGCGCGACGAGCGCAGAGAGGACGCCGAGGACGCCGACGTAGAACCGGAACTCCGAGTCCGAGATGGCCCGGCGCGGTTCCCCGGTCAGCGCGTGCCAGTACAGCGCGAAGTTCGTCCCGGCCGCGACCATGAACGGGACGATGACCCACTGGGCCGCCGCGGAGAACGCCTCGATGCTCCGGGCCTCGGGCGAGAAGCCGCCGGTCGGCATCGTCGTCAGGCCGTGGGAGACGGCGTTGTAGAGGTCCATGTTCGGCGCGTGGCCGATCAGATACAGCCCGTAGAGCAGGCCGATTTCGAGCAGCGTGAGCCCGAGGTACGCCCCCCAGAGCGCCCGCGCCGTCTCCGCGATGCGCGGGGTGAGCTTCTCGATGCCGGGACCGGGCGCCTCCGCGTCCATCAGCTGCGCGCCGCCGACCGAGAGCTCCGGGAGGATGGCCACGGCGAGGACGACGATGCCCATCCCGCCGAGCCACTGGGTGAGCTGTCGCCAGAGCAGAATCGAGCGGGTGTGCGCCTCGAAGGAGATGTTCCCGAGGACCGTCGCCCCCGTGGTCGTGAAGCCGCTCATGCTCTCGAACAGCGCGTTCGCGGGGTGCCCGAGCGTCGAGGCGGGGTGGACCGGGCCGACGACCGGCGGGAGGCCGTGGGCCTCGACGAGGTAGGGGACCGCGCCCACCACCGTGACCGCGAGCCACGTCACGGAGACCATGAGAAAGCCCTCGCGGGCGCGGATGTCCGGGTCCGGAGCCAGTCGTTCGAGTGCCGCGCCGAGGCCGACGGTGACGACGGCGGCGGCGACGAAGGGGACGACAGTCTCGCCGTAGTAGACGGCCGCCAGGAGCGGCAACAGGAGGGGAATCGAGAGGTACTTGAGCACGCTCCCGACGAGACTGAGACTCGCCCGGTAGTTAACGCGGAGTTTCATCGATTGTCACGGGTCCGTTGCACGGAGGGTTCACCGTCTGGTCCATTAAGCTACTGAAGCGCTGTCGGCTCCGGAACCGTGCCCGCGCTCGCCACCGACCGGTTCGTTGGCGTCGAACAGCCTCGTCGCCAACTGCTTCGCAGGTCTCGAACCGCCCCCGCGGCTGGCCGATTCGCGGGCGTCAGAGCCGGGGGGCGACGTCGTCGACGACCTTCGCGTCGACGAAGACGACGACCCGGTCGCCCGGCTCGACGACCGTGTTCCCGCGGGGGGTGATGAGCTCCCGGTTGCGGGTGATGGCACCGATGACGACCCCCGCCGGGAGCTTCGAGACGGACTCCCGGATTGGGTGGCCCGCGAGGAGGCTCTCATCGTCGACCTCGACCTCGAGAACCTCCGCGGCGTCTGACTCGATGAGCGCGACGTTCTCCGCGCCGCCCTCGCGGGTGAATCGCGTAATCTCCTCTGCGACGACCTCGCGGGGGCTGACGCCGACGTCGACGCCGACGGCCTCGAACAGCTCCACGTAGGCGGTGTTGTCGATGACGGCGACGGTCCGCTTGACGCCGAGTCGCTTCGCCAGCAGCGAGACGAGCAGGTTCTTCTCGTCCGAGTCGAGGCCGGCGACGAGGAGGTCGGCCTCGCCCACGTGCTCGCGTTCGAGGAAGCCGAGGTCCGTCGCGTCGGACTCCATCACCACGGTGTTGGGGAGGTCCTCGGCGAGCCTCCGCGCCCGGTCGCGGTCCTGCTCTATCAGGCGGGGGCCGAAGCCGCGCTCCTCCAGCAGCCGGGCGACGTGGTAGCCGACCTCGCTCCCGCCGACGACGACCACCTCCTCTGCGGTGCCCGGCGACTCCTCGGGGGCGACCTCCGTGGCGAACGCCTGAACGCTCCGCGGGCTCCCGATGACGACGACCCGGTCGCCGGGGCGGATGACCGTCTCGCCAGCCGGGATGTCGACCTCGCCGTTCCGGAGAATCGCCGCGAAGGTGAGCGAGTCGAACCGGTCTGCCTGCTGGACGGTCTGGTCTGCGACCGGGCTCTCCTCGCCGACCTCGAACTCCGCCATCTGGACGCGCCCGCCCGCGAACGGGTCCACGTCGCGCGCGGCCGGCAGGCCGATGACGCGGACGATGGACTCCGCGGTCAGCAGGTTCGTACAGACCATGAAGTCGATGCCGAAGGCCTTCGCCGAGCGCTGCCACGTCCGGAGGTAGCCCGTGTTCTTCACCCGGGCGATGGTGAACGCGTCCGAGACGGCCTTCACCGTCGAACACGCGACGATGTTGGTCTCGTCGTCGTCGGTCGAGGCGATGACCATGTCGGCCGTCTCGACGTTCGCATTCTCGAGCGTCGAGAGCGTGGTCCCGTCGCCCTGCCTCGCGAGGACGTCGAGCGAGTAGTTCAGCTCCTCGACCCGGTCTGCGTCCCGTTCGACCACGACGACCTCGTGTGCGCTCCCGAGGTCGGCGGCGATACTCGTTCCCACCTGTCCCGCACCGATGATGATGATTCGCACGAACCGTCTGCTCCCGTTAGGACTCAGCTACCCGCGGGAGCGATTTGACTATTTCTCTTCGAGGAGCGAATCTCGTCGCGAGGAAGTGAGGTCGCGAATCGGTCGGTCGACCGGGAATCACGAGTCGCCCGATGGAACCGGAGTCGCGAATCGGTCGGTCGAGGGGGAGTCACGAGTCGGTCGGCCGGGCGTGGACCTCGACCTCCACCGGGCGGCGGCGGCCTTCGACGTCGGCGACGATGCGGGAGACGACCCGCTCGGCCTCGCGTTCGACCACCGGCACGACCTTCTGGACGATCCAGTCGAGCGAGACGAGCCGCGGGAGGTCGAGGATGCCGGAGTCGACGGAGTCCGGGTCGTACACCACGTCGAAGTAGACCCGACAGGCGCGGTCGGCGTCGGCGGGGGCGTCCGCCGGGAGCGAGTCGAGCGGCTCGACCCGCCAGCACCCCTCGGCGTCGAGGTCTCTGGTGACCCGCCAGTCGATCCGGGTCGGCGGGTCCACGCCGGTGACCTCCGAGTGAGCGGTGTAGGTGAGCTTCCACCACGCGAACTCGAGGGCGTACCGGGTCCCCGGCGACCCGTCGCCGACTGCTCTCACCGACCGCAGGTGTTTCGAGTAGTTCGCGTAGCCCGGGAAGTCCACGAGGAAGTCGTACACCTCCTCGGGGGGCAGGTAGACGACGGTGCTGACCGAGATTTCCTCCACGGAGGGCACAGGGACGCCTTCGAAGTAAGCCTTGCGTCCGTGTCGGCGACTCCTGCGGTGGGGCGTCGGTGATTCGGTCTGCGGTGGGGCGTCGTCGACACCCCGACAGCTAACGTCGTCGATACCCCGACGGTGAGTGCCGTCGCCGACGCCCCGGCCGGTGACCCCCGCGAGGTTGAAAGCCCCCCCGGTCGAACTAGGGGCCGAATGCTCGAAGGCGTCAACGTCGCGCTCGGGGTCACGGGGAGCATCGCGGCGGTGAAGGTAGTCGAACTCGCCCACGAACTGCGGCGACAGGGCGCGTCGGTCAGGGGCGTGATGACCGAGAGCGCCCGCGGCATCCTCCACCCGTGGGCGGTGGAGTTCGCCACGGACGCGCCCGTCGTCACCGAGCTCACCGGCGCGGTCGAGCACGTCGAACTCTGCGGGCGGGAGGGCTGGGCGGACGTGTTCCTGATAGCGCCCGCCACCGCGAACACGGTCGGGAAAGTCGCCGCCGCGATCGACGACACGCCGGTGACGACCTGCGCGACCACCGCGCTCGGCGCGGGCGTCCCGGTGGTCGTCGCGCCCGCGATGCACGAACCCATGTACGACCACCCCGGCGTGCTTTCGGCCATCGAGCGCGTCGAGTCGTGGGGCGTCTCCTTCGTCGACCCGCGCATCGAGGAGGGGAAAGCCAAGATAGCCGCCGAGGAGGCAATCGTCACCGAGGCGGCCCGGGCGGCGGGCGACAGGCCGCTCGCCGGCGAGCGCGTCGTCGTCACCAGCGGGGCGACCACCGAGTCCATCGACCCGGTCCGGACGCTCTCGAACCGGGCCTCCGGGCGGACGGGTCGGGCCGTCGCGCGGGCCTGCTACGTCCGGGGCGCGGACGTGACCCTCGTCCACGACGGCCCGGAGGTGCCCTACGCGGACGTGACGCCCGTCGAGAGCGCGACCGAGATGCTGGAGGCTGTCCGCGACGCCGCCGGCGACGCAGACGCGCTCGTTTCGGCGGCGGCCATCTCGGACTACACCGTCGAGACGGCCGGCGAGAAGCTCCGCTCCGGCGAACCGCGGACCCTCGACCTCGAACCGACGCCGAAGCTCATCGACGCGGTGCGCGAGGCCAACCCCGACCTCCCCATCGTCGGCTTCAAGGCCGAGACCTCCGGCGACGACGACGAGATGGTCAGGGAGGCCCGGCGCATCCTCGACCGGGTCGGCCTCGCGTTCGTCGTCGCCAACGACGCCTCGGTCATGGGCGAGACAGACACCCGGGCGCTGTTCGTCCGCGCGGACGACGTGGACGAGTTCACCGGAAGCAAAGACGCACTCGGCGGGCGCGTCGCCGACGAACTCGCCGCGGAACTCGACTCGGCGTGAGGGCGGCGGTCAGTCGTCGGTCGGTTCCTCGGGGACGTTGTCGCTCTCGCCGGGCCACGTCACGCTCTCGACGAACGGGACGCCCATCCGCTGGGCGGACCGGCTTATCATGTGCGCGCCGGTCGGGGCCGTCAGGAACAGAAAGAGGACGGTGACCAGCGAGAGCAGGCCGTCCCCGCCGGGGCCGTAGTAGACGAACCCGGCAAGCGATATCGAGGCCGCCCCGAGGGTCGTCGCCTTGGTCGTCGAGTGCATCCGGTTGTAGACGGTCGGCAGCCTGAGCAGGCCGACGGTGCCGACGGTGAGGAAGAAAGACCCCACGGCCAGCAGTGCGACTATCAGCGCGGTGCGAATCGGACCGACGGCGGCGGTGGCTTCGGCGCTCATTCGATGATGTCCCCCTCCGTGACGTAGCGAGCCACGGTGACGGTGCTGATGAACCCGATTATCGCCAGCACGAGACTCACCCCGATGTAGAAGCCCTGCGCCGACACCATGGCGAACAGGACGGCGATGGCGACGACGTTGGTGCCGATGGTGTCGAGGGCGACGACGCGGTCGGGGACCGTCGGCCCGCGGATGACGCGGTAGCTGACGAGCAGGGTCAGCCCCGCCGCGAGGACGAGCGCCCCGTTCAGGGCGAGCGCGAGGAGGCCCGGGACTTCACTCGCCACCGTCGTCACCCCCCGGTCGCGCGGAGACGGGGTCGCCCGGCTTCAGCTCCTCGTCGAAGATGACCAGCGCGTAGTCCTCCCACGTCCGGATGGGGTCGAGGATCGCCTCGCGGTCGCTCCCGTCGATGCTGTGGACGTACAGCGCGTTCGCGTCCCCGTCGTAGTCCATCGTCAGCGTCCCCGGCGTGAGCGTGATGCTGTTGGCGATGGTCGTGATGGCGAGGTCCGTCTCGACCCGGAGGGGCACCTCCACCACGGCCGGGTCGATGGGCATGTCCGGGTGGAGCACCCGCCACGCCACGTCGAGGTTCGCGGTCACGAGTTCCCAGAGGAACACCAGCACGTACAGGACAGCGTAGGGCGCGACCCGGACCACCCGGACGACGTCCACCTCCGGCGTGTAGAACTGCCGGACGGCGAACGCGACGGGGACGCCCACCGCGAGGCCGATGAGGAACTCCTCGACGAGCCGGGCGGGCGTCAGCGTCACCCCGCGGACGAACAGCCAGAGGACGGCGAGGACGACGCCGTTGACCGGCCAGCGCCTCATCCGACCACCCCCGCCGGCGAGACCGCCTTCACGTACGTCCCGGTGTCGAGCGCGGCGTGGCCGGCGGCCTGTGCCGCGGCGTAGAGCCCCTCGAAGCCGACGCCGAAGGCGACGATGGCGACGGCGACGGCGACGACGACGACCACCTGCCCGGTGAGCGCGAGCGTCCGGACCTCGTCGCCGCCGTCGGCGGCCGCGTCCCCGCGGTCCGGTGCGACCGTCCAGCGCGAGGGGAGCGCCGCCTCGACGGTCGCCGACGGCTCGCCCCAGAAGATGCGGTTCCACGCCCGCGTGTAGTAGGCGATGGTGAGGACCGCGCCGACGAGCGCCACCGCGAGGACGAGCGCACCGCCCGCGGCGTCGACTGCGTACGCCCGCGCGCTCACGTCGAAGACGAGCAACTTCCCGAAGAACCCCGAGAGCGGCGGGACGCCCACCAGCGAGAGCGCCCCCACGAGGAAGCTCCCGGCGAGGAACGGCGCGCGCCCGGCGAGTCCGCCCACGTCCTCGAAGGCCGTGCTCTCGACGACCGAGTAGACGGTCCCGCTGACGAGAAAGAGCAGCCCCTTGGCGAGGCCGTGGTTGAACGCGTAGACCAGCGCCGCGACGACCCCGAGCAGCCGAATCGACTCGGAGGGGGCCGTCGCCGCCACCGCCAGCGGGAGGGCGATGAACCCGACCTGACTGATAGAGGAGTACGCGAGGAGTTCGTCGACGTCGTCGCGGCCGACGGCCCCGAGGCCGCCGACGAGGATGCTCGCCGTCGCCATCAGGAACAGCACCGGCCCGAAGAAGGCCAGCGGGGAGCGACCGCGCAGCCCCGGGAGCCCGAGCGACGCCGGGAGCGTCGCCGACGCGAACACGGTGAAGTAGAGGCGGACGATGGCGTAGACGCCCACCTTCTTGACGACGCCGGCGAGGACGGCCGTGACGGGTGCCGGGGCCGCCTGGTAGGCCGCGGGCACCCAGAACTGGAAGGGGACCAGCCCGGCCTTCAGCGCGAAGACCGTAAAGAGGACGGCCGCGAGTCCGAGCACCGGGAGGACGTCGACGCCGTAGGCCGCGGGGTCCATCAGCCGGCGGGCGAGGTCGGCCATGTTCAGCGTGCCCGTCGTGGCGTAGATGCCGCCGATGGCGACGAGCATCACGGCGCTCCCGACGAGGTTGAGAATCACGTAGTTGAGCGCCGCGCGGGTGTGTTCGGGGCCGCTGTAGAACAGCACGAGGATGTAACTCGACATGAGCATCACCTCGAACCACACGAACAGGTTGAAGACGTCGCCGGTGAGGAACGACCCGCTCACCCCGACCATCATGAAGTGATACAGCGGGTGGAAGGTGAGCCGCTGGCCGTAGGAGTCGACGTACAGCACGGCGAACGTCAGCGCCGCCAGCGAGACGAGCGCCGCGAGGCCGAGCATGAACGAAGAGAGCCCGTCGGCGACGAGGACGATGCCGAACGGCGCGCGCCAGTCCGACACCTGGTAGGCGAGCGTCGCCGCGTCGCCCGACAGCGGGAGGACGACCCGGTCGAACAGGGCCGCGACGGCGACGAGGTAGGCGACGCCCCCGAGCCAGCTCACCGCTCGGGTGAGCCGCGAACTCGGTCGGGTCAGCAGCGTGAGGATGGCCGTGAACAGTGCGACGAGCAGCGGCGCGATGACCAGCGGTTCGTTCATTCTGCACCTCCGAGGTCGTAGACGTCGATGGTTCCGTGCTCCTCGTAGACGCGGTACGTCAGCACCAGCGAGAGCGCCGTCGTCCCGAAGCCGATGACGATGGCCGTGAGGACGAGCGCCTGCACCAGCGGGTCGGTCACGTGCGCGGGGTCGCCGCCGTGGCCGACGATGGGCGCGACGTCGCCGGGGCCGACCCCGCCCATCGTCACGAGGTAGACGTTCGCGGCCTGCGAGATGATGGTGATGCCCCAGATGACGCGGACGACGTCCCGGCGGAGGACGAGGAAGGTCCCCAGTCCGAACAGCACGCCGAGGACGCCGGCGAGGACGAACTCGGTCACTCCGACCCCACCTCCCCGACGATGGTGAGCAGCCCCCCGACGACGGCGAAGTAGACCCCGAGGTCGAACGCGAACGCCGAGGCGACCTCCAGTTCGCCGTACAGCGGGACCCCCTCGAGGAAGGCGACCCCCTGCGTCAGGAACGGGAGTCCGTACAGAATCGGCACGAACCCGCTCCCGGCCGCGAGCGCGAGCCCGAGTGCGAACAGCCACCGGTACGCGGAGACCGCGCGGTGGCCGTCGCCCGACTCCTCGGGGAAGCCGAGGAGCGACGTCTGGAGGTAGTCGAGACCGAAGATGACGTACACGAGGACGAACGCCGTGACCGTCAGCACCGCGCCGATGAATCCACCGCCCGGCCGGTTGTGCCCCTGGAGCAGGAGGGCGACGGCCGTCACGACGATGAGCGGGACGACCACGCTCACGACGGTCCGTGCGATGACCGTCGTCCGGCGCTGGACCGGGTGCTCCGGTTCCGCGTCCACCTCGTCGGCGACGACGTCGCCCGCGTCGGCGGGGTCCGCAGCCCCGTTCTCGTCGAGTCCGTTCACTGGGTCTCACCTCGCTTGCGCATCCGGACGAGCGTCAGGATGGCGAGCGCCGCCATCGACACCACCGATATCTCGCCCATGGTGTCGAACGCACGGAAGTCGACGAGGATGACGTTGACGATGTTTGCGCCGCCGCCCCAGTCCAGCAGCAGGGGTCCGTGCTCCGCTGGCACGCCCGCCCGCGTGGCGAGGAAGTCCCGCAGGAGCGGGCTGGGCGTCTCCGCCGTCGAGACCAGCACGGTGACGAACACCGTGGCGCCGACGGCCACCGCGAGCACCGCGTCGCGGGCGGCGACGAGTCGGCGAGGTTCGCCGTAGAACGCCGGGAGCTTGTCGAGGACCAGCAGGAAGATGACGAGGACGAGCGTCTCGACGACCAGTTGCGTCAGCGCGAGGTCCGGCGCGTTCGCCAGGATGTAGAAGATGGCGACCATGAACCCGAGGATAGAGAGCGTGAGGACCCCCGCGATGTGCGAGGGGGCGATGTCGACGGCGACGGCCCCGACGACGGCGACGAGCAGGACGAGCAGAATCGGGGTGCCGACGCCGACGCCCCCGAACGACGGGAGACTGACGCCGGCGGCGACGTACGCGGAGAGCGCGAGGGCGACGATGCCCGACATCGCCCACGTCGCGTACGTGCGCAGGAGGCCGTTCTGGACGACGGGCGTGGCCGTCCGGCTGAGGTCGGTCAGCCCGTCGACGGCCCCGTCGTACCACCAGTTCGCGCTGACCGGGCCGCGGATGGCCGCTCCGATGCCGTCGTGGAGGGCGTCGTAGTACCGGTAGGAGACGAGGCCGAGCCCGATGGTCACCGCGCTCATCAGGACCGGGGGCGAGAGGCTCGTCGGCAGGTGGACGGTGAAGGTGTGGGCCCCGCCGGCCACCGTGCTGGCGAAGACGTAGCCGACGAGGAGGTCCACCGCCGTCTGCGGCGAGACGCTGATGCCGACGACCAGCAGGCCGAGGAGGACGGGCGGGACGAGCATGGCCAGCGGGGGTCGGTGGACGTGGCCGAGTTCCTCGGGTTTCTCCCCGTAGAACAGCAGCAGGAACCGGATCGAGTAGAGGAAGGTGAAGACGCTCCCGAAGACGGCGGCGACCGGGAATATCCACGCGAGGCCGCCGTGGTGGGCCGCCGCCTCGTACGCGGCGTCGAACAGCAGCTCCTTCGAGTAGAAGCCGTTGAACGGCGGGACGCCGGCCATGCTGAGCGAGGCCACGGTGGCGACGGCGGCGGTCACGGGCAGTTCCCTCCGGAGGCCGCCGAGTTCGTCGATGCGGCGGGTGCCGGCCTCGTGGGCGACGATGCCGGCGACGAGAAAGAGCGCCGCCTTGAACGAGGCGTGGTTGAGGATGTGGAACGCGCCGGTCTCCGCGCCGACTTCGGAGGCGAACCCGAAGCCCGCGATGATGAGACCGAGGTGCGAGGCGGTCGAGTACGCGAGCAGTTCCTTGATGTCCGTCGCGGTCACCGCGAGCATCGCCGCGACGGTCATCGTCAGGAGGCCGAGCACGGCGAAGACGAGCGTCCACTCGGAGAACAGTCGCGCGTCAGCCGGCAGGAAGAGCGGCCGGAAGCGACCGACGAGGTAGACGCCGGCTTTCACCATCGTCGCCGAGTGGAGGAACGCCGAGACGGGAGTGGGGGCCTCCATCGCGTTCGGGAGCCAGATGTGGAAGGGGACCTGCGCGGACTTGGTCGCCGCGCCCACGGCGAGCAAGAGCAGGACGGGGACCAGCAGGCCCGCGTCGCCCAGTCCGGCGCGAATCGCGTCGGCGTGCTCGACGATGACCGGGATGCTGAAGGTCTGCGCCGAGAGCGCCTGCCCGGAGACCCACGAGAGCAGCAGGAAGCCGACGAGCATGAACAGCCCCCCGGCGACGGTGATGAGCATCGACTTCCGGGCGGCGTACGTCGACGCCGACTCGTCCGAGTAGTGGCCGATGAGGACGAACGACGAGAGGCTCGTCAGCTCCCAGAAGACGAACAGGGCGACGAGGTCGCCCGCGAGGGCGACGCCGAGCATCGAGCCCATGAAGGCGAGCAAGGTGGCGTAGTACTTCGCCTGTCCCGGCTCTCCGTGCATGTAGCCGCCGGAGTACGTGAGGATGAGGACGCCGACGCCGCTGGCGAGAAAGGCCACGAGGAGCGCCAGCCCGTCGACGTAGAAGGACAGGGAGACGCCGAGCGAGGGAATCCACTCGAACGACACGGTACCGTGCGCTCCCTCCAGGTAGAGGCTGGTCACGAGGCCGAGGGTGGCCAGGGCGACCAGCGCCGCGTAGTAGGCCGTCCGCTCGCCGAGCGCCCGGTAGACGAGCGGGGTGACCGCGGCACCGAGAAAGGGGAGGAAGACGACGGCGAGGACGACCTCGGGTGTCACGACCGTAGGTTGCGAACAGCGCAGACTTAGGTGTTGTCAAGTCGGACGGGAAGACGCGGGTGGGGTCGGGCGGACGGAACGATGCAGGTGAGGTCGGGTCGAACGGGGGGACCCGGCGGAGTCGGGTCGGACGGGAGGACCCGGGCGAGGCGTGCGTTCCGGCGCGAATCGCCATTCTTTATTGTCGACCCGCAAAACTGGCGACATGGACCAGTTACGGCAGTCGCTCCTCGAAGCGCCGATAGTCGAAAAGGAGGGCTACCAGTACTTCGTACACCCGATCAGCGACGGCGTGCCGATGCTCCGGCCCGAACTGCTGCGGGAGATCGTCATCCGCATCATCCGCAAGGCCGAACTGGAGAACGTCGACAAGATCGTCACGCCGGCGGCCATGGGCATCCACATCTCGACGGCCGTCTCGCTGATGACCGACATCCCCCTCGTGGTCATCCGCAAGCGACAGTACGGCCTCGACGGCGAGGTGGCGCTGGCCCAGCAGACCGGCTACTCCGAGAACGAGATGTTCATCAACGACGTCGAGGAGGGCGACCGCGTCCTCGTCATCGACGACGTGCTCTCGACCGGCGGCACGATGAACGCCATCCTCGACGCGCTCGACCACATCGGCGCGGAGATAGTCGACGTCGTCGCAGTCATCAAGAAGGCCGGCCCGAACGAACTCGACGACACCGACTACCGCGTGAAGACGCTCATCAACGTCACCGTCGAGGACGGCGAGGTCGTCATCGTCGACGAACACGGCGACGGGTGAGTCGGCCGCGAGAAGTTCGGCTCGGACGCGACAGGCGAGTCGATGCCGCCCGGGAGGACGCGGACGCGACAGGCGAGTCGATGCCGCCCGGGAGGACGCGGACGCGACAGGCGAG
>JBDGSQ010000098.1:0-4368 GCA_042217455.1 Haloferacaceae archaeon
CGTGCCGGACGCCGAACCGCTGCCCGACGCGACCCGGGAGGGCACTGGTACCGAGTGGCACAATGCCTTTGGTCGTCGCGGCGAAACTCTACACGGGCAGTTCGGGACGACAGTCCCGGTGACCAACCATGGCTGACACCGACAAACCGCACCAGAATCTGGCCATCATCGGCCACGTCGACCACGGGAAGAGCACGCTGGTCGGGCGCCTGCTGTTCGAGACCGGGAGCGTCCCGGAGCACATCATCGAGCAGTACCGCGAGGAGGCCGAAGAGAAGGGCAAGGGGGGCTTCGAGTTCGCTTACGTGATGGACAACCTCGCAGAGGAGCGCGAGCGGGGGCTGACGATAGACATCGCACACCAGCGATTCGACACCGACCAGTACTACTTCACCATCGTGGACACGCCGGGGCACCGCGACTTCGTGAAGAACATGATAACCGGGGCCTCGCAGGCCGACCACGCGGTCCTCGTCGTCGCCGCGGACGACGGCGTCGCGCCCCAGACCCGCGAGCACGTCTTCCTCGCGCGCACCCTCGGCATCGGCGAACTCATCGTCGGCGTCAACAAGATGGACCTCGTCGACTACGACCAGAACCGCTACGACGAGGTGCGAGCCGAGGTCAAAGAGCTGTTACAGCAGGTCCGCTTCGGCACCGAGGACGCGAGCTTCATCCCCATCTCGGCGTTCGAGGGCGACAACGTCGCCGAGAAGACGGGCAACATGCCCTGGTACGAGGGGCCGACGATGCTCGAAGCGCTCAACGCCCTCCCCGAGGTGGAAGCGCCGACGGACGCGCCGCTCCGCCTGCCCATCCAGGACGTCTACACCATCTCGGGCATCGGGACGGTCCCGGTCGGGCGCATCGAGACGGGCCTCATGCGACCCGGCGACGACGTGAGCTTCCAGCCCTCGGACGTCTCGGGCGAGGTCAAGACGATCGAGATGCACCACGAGGAGGTCGACGAGGCCGGTCCCGGCGACAACGTCGGGTTCAACGTCCGCGGCGTCGGCAAGGACGACATCCGCCGCGGCGACGTCTGCGGCCCGGCGGACGACCCGCCGACGGTCGCAGAGACCTTCCAGGCGCAGCTCGTGGTGATGCAGCACCCGTCGGTCATCACCGCCGGCTACACGCCCGTCCTGCACGCGCACACCGCACAGGTCGCCACCACGTTCGAGTCCATCGACCAGAAGCTCGACCCCGCGAGCGGCGAAGTCGCAGAGGAGAACCCGGACTTCATCCAGTCCGGCGACGCCGCCATCGTCACGCTCCGTCCGCAGAAACCCCTCAGCGTCGAGCCGTCCTCGGAGATTCCAGAGCTGGGCTCGTTCGCCGTCCGCGACATGGGCCAGACCATCGCGGCCGGGAAGGTCCTCTCGGTCAACGAGCGGTAGTCGGCCCGCCGCGGTTCGTCGGGCCGTTCCCCCGGTCGAGCGATTCCGCGTCCCGACGAGCGACGCGTCTCGACCAGCGATTCGCCTACGTCCCGACGAGCGTCTCGTCGATGTCGCCGTACCGGACCACCTGTCCGCCCCACTTCTCGGCGAAGGCGTTCGCGTCGCTCTCGTTCGAGAAGGGCACGAAGTCGTACCCCATCGCGCCCTCGACGTCGCTGTCGACGGCGTAGTAGAGGTCGCTCGCCTGCGCGAAGGCGTCGGCCTCGGGGTGCGAGGACAGGAACGACCGACCGCCCTCCGTGTTGACGGTGTAGTCCACCGAGGAGTAGTCGGTCACGTAGACGACGGCCTCCGTCCACCCGAGCTGCTGTTTCTCCCAGAGGTAGGGAAAGAGACACTGTTTCAGGGAGTCGAACCGCGCCGGGTTGTCGTGACCCGCCGGGGCGTGGTTCCGGAAGTACACCTCGCCGTTCGGGCCGGGGTGTTTCTGGACGACCATCCCGCAGACGTCGCACGACTGCCCCGACGTCAGTGCGACGGGAGCCGGGACGTCGCCGCCACCGCCGCCGGCACACCCTGCCAGCGACGCGCCGATGACGGCGCCGCCCACCTGCAGGAGGCGTCGCCGGGAGACGCCGCCGGCGGAAGCGACGTGGCGTCCGTGGCGGGCGTCGACGGAACCGGGAGCGCGGTCGTCGTCTCCGAGTGGGACCTGTGCGTGTTCGCCGTCCTCGGGGCAGGCGTGAGCGTTCGCGGCGCGCGAGCGCCGGGCACTCCCGTCGCGGTGGTCGTGGTCGCACATGGCAGAATCTTCGTGACAGTGTAAAGCCGACCCACGCTTATCTACCTCCCTCTTTCCCACGCAGTGAAAACGGACGCGGTGCCCTTATCCGCACCCGAACTAGAGGGTCACGTATTCACACCCCTCATGAAGGCAACGCGCGTCCTCGCCGTCCTCGCTGCGTTCTTGCTCCTGAGCAGCACCGCGTTCGCGGTAGACGTCTCGGCGGGGGCGAACCCCGACCCGGTCGCGTTCGACGACACCGTCCGGGCGGGGATGACCGGCGCGGCGACGGTGCAGGCGAGCCAGGAGGGGTACGACATCCCCCGGGTGCAGGTGTTCTACTCGCAGTACCGCTACGTCGTCGGCTACTACGGCGTCACCTCCTTCGTCGACGAACTCCACCGCACCGGCCACGAACGACAGTTCGGCCTCCCCCTCACGGCGTACGTCACCACCTACTCCGGTCTCGACGTCACCGTGACGCCGGAGGGGTACGTCCGGACCGACCGCACGCCGAGCACGTGGATAGACGTCGAGCGCGCGTTCTTCGTCGTCGGGAGCGAGGCGCGGACCCCCGGCGGACCGACGGTCGTTCCGTTCTCCTCGCGCGCCGACGCCGAGGCGTTCGCCGACGCACACGGCGGCCGCGTCGAGACGTGGGAGGCGGTCCGCGAACTCGACTTCGGGACCGAGCAGGCGTCCCGCGAGCAGATGCGGCGCGCGGTCGCAGCGCGGCGGGCGTGGGCGAACCGGACCGTGGCCGACGCGTCGCCCCTCGCCGACCGGCCCGTCTCGGTCGTCGTCGGGGAGGACGCCCCGACGCTCGCGGCCGCGGTCGAGCGGGCCCCGCCGAACACGACGGTTTACCTCCCGGCGGGGAGCTACGAGGGCAACGTCACGGTGCGCAAGCCCATCACCGTCCGCGGTGCCGGCAACGACACGGTGGTCCGCGGGGACGGCGAGAGTTCGGTCCTCACGGTCCGCGCGCCGCGGGTCGCCGTCACGGACCTCTCTCTCACCGGCGTGGGCGACACGAAGTCGGTGGAGAACATCTCGGAGAACCGCTCTGGCGACTGGGACTACCGCGTGAAACTCGGGTACGGGTACGGCGACGCCGGCGTCGCGTTCGACTCCTCGAACGAGTCGCTCGTCCGCAACGTCACCGTCCACACCCCCGCGAACGGCGTCCTCGTCAGGTACAGCGAGGGCGTCGTCGTCGACAACGCCACGGTGTACGGCGCCGACCAGTGGGTCGACGGCTTCATGGGCGTGATGGTGATGGAGTCCCGGGTCGTCGTCCAGCGCTCTACGTTCCACGGCGGGCGCGACGGCGTCTACACCCACCTCGGCCACGGGTCGGTCGTCCGCCACAGCGAGATGGACGACATGCGCTTCGGCGTCCACCAGATGTACACCTCCGACATGCTGACCGAAGACAACACGGTCCGGGGGACGAACGTCGGCATCGTCATCATGACCCGCCCCTCGAACAACACCGTCGTCGGCAACGACGTCCGCGACGCGGGGGGCGGCATCAGCGTCGCGGGCGGGGCGTCGTACGTCGCCGACAACGTCCTCGTGGACAACACCCGGTACGGACTGGACACCGTCTCCCGGCGCTCGCTGTACGAGCACAACGTCGTCGTCGGCAACGCGGTGGGGGTCCGCGCCTCGACGCTCATCCCGACGAACCGGGTGGTCGCGAACGACTTCGCGGGCAACGACCGCTACGCCGTCGCCATCCTCGGCCCGCTCCGGGTCTACCCCGGCAACTACTGGCTGGGCGCGCCCGGACGGGACGCAGACGGCGACGGCCGCCTCGACCGGAGCTTCTACCCGACGGGGCCGGTCGACGGCCGGGTCGACCGGGCCGATGGCGCGCCCTCGCTGGCCCGCTCGCCCGCGCTCGCGACGCTCCGGGCGCTCCAGGATTCGGTCCCGGGACTCCGCGCGACCGGCGTCCTCGACGACGCCCCGCGCGCCCGGCCGGTCCGGCCCGAGACGCTCGGGGAACTGAACGCGACGGCGACGGAGGCAGAAACGAGATGAGCGACGAGCGAACAGACGAGACCGAACAGACGGCGGAGAGCGGGCAGGCAGACGACCGGGCGACGACCGGCGACGGGATGCCCGCGGGGGAGTCGGGACCGACCGACGAATCCGGACCCGCGGACGAGGCAG
>JBDGSQ010000098.1:4468-6850 GCA_042217455.1 Haloferacaceae archaeon
GCAGGGCACTCGGGCGACCGCGGGCGGAGCGGCGGCGGGACGCTCCTCTCGCTCGACGGCCTCACCCACGCCTACGGGTCGGTGTCGGTACTCGAAGACGTCTCGTTCTCGGTGCCCCGGGGGTCGGTGACGGCGCTGGTCGGGCCGAACGGGTCCGGGAAGACCACCCTGCTGCGCATCGTCGCGGGGCTGATGCGCCCGACTGCGGGGTCCCGGACCGTCCGCGTCGAGGCCGACAGACCGATGGGCTACCTCCCGCAGAACCCGGACTTCCGGCCGGTGTTCACGGTCCGCGAGACGCTCGAGTTCTACGCGGCCCTGCTCGCCGCGGACGTCGACGTCGACGCCGCGATCGAGGACGTCGGCCTCACCGCCGCCGCCGACCGGCGAGTGGACGCGCTCTCGGGGGGGATGCGCCGCCTGCTCGGCATCGCGCAGGCGACGCTCGGAGACCCCCCCCTCGTCCTGCTGGACGAACCGACCGGGGACCTCGACCCCCGGATGACCGAGTACATCTTCGAGGTCATCGACAACCTCTCCGGCGGCGGCACGGCCGTCCTGCTGGCGACGCACAACCTCGGCGCCGCAGCGCGCGCAGACGAGGTTGTCCTGCTCGACCGGGGAACCGTCGTCGCCGAGGGGAGCGCGGCCGAGATCGTCGCCGAGGCGGACGCCGACTCGCTGAAGGCGGCGTTCCTCTCACTGGTCAGCGCCGAGGGCGAACTGACCGTCCGCACGGGCGTCGACGGCACACCGGGCGAGACCGACGCGGCCGAGACGGGGGAGTCGTCGTGAACTACGACCGGACCGCGGCGGTGACCGAACGGGAGTTCCGGACGGTCCTCCGGACCCGGGCGTACGCCGTCCTCGGAGCGGGCTTTCTCGTCCTGACGGTGGCGATGGCGTGGACCGGCGGGGCGACCGGGTACGTGCCGCTGACGCTCGACCTGCTGACGCCGACGGAGGTGCTGGTGCCGGCGCTGGCGCTCGCGTTCGGCTACCGCTCGATTCTCGGCGACGAGGAGCGCGGCGAACTCGACGTGGTCCGCACCTACCCGGTCTCCCGGTGGGGCTACGTCCTCGGGGTCTACCTCGGTCGCGCGACCGCGCTCCTGACTGTCGTCCTCGTCTCGCTCCTGCTCGCCGCGGGGCTCGTCCCCCTCGTCGGGGGCGCGCAGTCGTCGGTCATCGCCTCGCACGCGGGCGCCGACTCGGCGCTGCTCTACCTCCGGTTCGTCGTCCTCACGGCCGTCTTCGCGCTCGTCGTCCTCGCCGTCGCGCTCGCCATCTCGGCCGGGGCGTCGAGCACCCGGGCGGCCATCGCGCTCGGCGTGGCACTCCTCGTCGCCCTCGCAGTCGGCCTCGACCTCGGGGTCGTGGCGGGGCTCGCGAGCGGCGTCGTCGGCGACTCGGAACTGGCGTACGTCCTCGCGCTCAGTCCGAACAGCGCGTTCCGCGGACTGGTACTGGAGTCCGTCGTGAGCGCGGTGACGACGCCGAGCGTCAGAGCGGCCGCGCCGCTGGCGAACGTCACCGGCCTCCTCGCGTGGTTCACCGCCTCCCTGCTCGTGGCCGTCTGGACCGTCTGGGAGGACGTCCGCCGGTAGCGCCGGTCCGACCCGGTTCGGACGACCGGTCGCCGCCTCGCCGTGCGACGGGGCGGACCGTCACACGCGAGCGTGGGTCGTGGCACCTTCAAGACCTCCAGCGTCGAATCTGCGGCATGGACCGGTCCTCCCGCACGACGCTCGTCGTCTCCCTCCTCGTCGTCGCCCTCCTCGTCGTCGCCGCGTTCGCCTTCGTCGACTTCCACGCGGCGACGACTCGCACTGCCGTCCAGTCCTCGACAGCCACCTCCTCGGTGAACGGCGCGACGCTCCCCTCGCCAGGCCCCGTGTCCCTCTTCGTCGCTTCCGACGACACCACCTCGCGTCGCCTCGGCGCGGCCCTGACAGAAGCACTCGAGTCCCGCGGTTACGAGGTGACGGCCGTCGACTCGCTCCGGGCGGACTACGACGCCTCCGTCCTCGTGGTCGGCGTCCCGGAGCGCTCGCTCCGGTACGACCCGGTGACGCCGTCCGCGACGCTCTCGGTGCGCTTTCTGTTCGTCGACTCCGGAAACCTCTCGAACGTCGGGGAACGCGCGTTCGAGGCCGAACGGTTCCGGGAGGACTTTCTCGCCGACGACCTCGGCGTGGTCCGCCTCGACGGCGAGACGCGGTTCGTCCGCGAGGGGACGCTGACGGTGCAGGTCCGCCAGACCGGCGTCGTCTCCGCGCCGGCGTTCAGGCGGACCGTCGCCGAGACGGCGGGCGAAGCAGTCGTCGCAAACGGGTTCGACGCGGCGTGAGGTGTCCGGGAACGCAGCGTGAGATTCCAGGG
>JBDGSQ010000098.1:6950-17504 GCA_042217455.1 Haloferacaceae archaeon
GGGATACGTCGGAGAATCAGCGGTCCGGGATGCGTCGGAGAATCAGCGGTCCGGGGCAGTCGACCGGGTGCTCGGCACTCACCGCATCGCAGAGAGGGAGACGAACGACCCCTCTCGCGCGGTGATCCACGTCGTCATCAGGTCGTACCCCTCGGCGTCGGCGGGGTACATCGTCAGTTCGTCGGGACAGTCCTCGCGCTCTTCGAGTTTCGCTCGCACGTCGGGGTCGGGCGCGACGTCGACCGGCAGGACGAACGCCTCGGTCTTCCGCGCAGTCGTCTCGTCGTGGCGGCCTCCGTCGTCTGACCGGTGGGCGTTGTCTATCACGGTGAATCACCCGCACGTCGTCGGCGCGGACGTCCGCCCGCGCCTTGCGCACAGGTACTCCTTCGCACCCCGCGAGTAAAAGACACCCCAACGTTCCCACGACGCTGGAACCGTCGGGTATTTGTACCTGTCCGGAGAAGCTCTCCGGGTCGTCGCCGTCGGCGAGAGTACGGCGTCGGTTTCCGTTCACGTCTAGCCGAAGCGACGGTTGAGACCGGTCGGAACGTGCCGCGGGCAGGTCCGAGTCGGTCCGGTTCCCCGCCGAATCGGTAGACGGTCGGTTCTCGACCCGTCCTGTCGCTCTCAGCGACGGGTCCGCCGGAGCGCCAGCAGGGCCGCCGCCAGCAGCGCGACGACGGCCACGACCACGCCGAATCCGGGCGTCCGCTCTCTCACCGCCGTGGTGGGCTCGGCCGTGGTGGGCTCGGTCGTCGTCGACTCGGCGGTCGTGGCCTGCCGGGCCGCGACGCTCACCGTGTCGAGCGACCGGTCGCCGACGGAGACGTCGTAGGCCCCCGCCTCGGCGAAGGCGTGCGCGAACGTGACCGTCGCGGTCTCGCCGACCGCGAGCGTCACGGTCTTCGTGGCGACGACGTCGCCGTTCACGGTGAGGGCGACGTCCACGTCGCCGTCCCCCATCCCGTCGTTGGCGACGGTGGCGGTGACGGTGGCCTCGCCGCCGACGTCGAGGGTCGTGGCGTCGAGCGCAGCGTCCTCGACTGCGAGGTGGGGCACCGTACCGACGACGGCGAAGTGCGACAGGCCGGGGGCGGTAGACCGGAAGGTGACCTCGCTCTCGGTCCGCTCGCGCATCTCGGTCTGCATCCGGACCCACTCGCCGTGCTCGTAGCGGTACAGCGCCACGTCCTCGGGGGTCAGTCCGGCCCGTTCGAGGCGCTGGGTGGCGATGCGGTAGGTGAACGTCGCGCCGGTGAACTCCTCTTCAGGCGCCTCGTGGGTGACGTCCACGTAGCCGACTGCGGTCGGGAGTGCGGGCACGCCGGAGGCGACCTGCGACCCGACCCGGATGGTGTACTGGTAGTCGCCGCCGACGCTCCGGGTGGCGGTCGACTGCCGGAGCTGGATGCCGGTGGCCGCGTCGGGCGCAGACCAGGTCAGCGCCGCCTTCATCCCCTCGTCGGCGCGAGCGCCGCGGACGTTCACGTGGAAGGTCCCGTCGGCGTCGCGGGTGGCGAACGCGCCCCGGAGCTGCGTGGTCGCGGAGCCGCCGGTGGCAGAGCGGCCGCCGCCGGAGGCGCCGTCGTCTCCGCTGCCGCCGCTGCTGTCGTCGCTGCCGTCGTCACCGCCGCCGGACGACGGGCTCACGACGACCACGGTGGCGTCCTCTCCGTCCGTGTTCCCGGCTCCGTCGGTGACCGTGAGGGTCACCGTGTAGGTGCCGACCGCGGTGTAGGCGTGGGTGACGACGGGACCGATCGCACTGCCGCCGTCGCCGAAGGTCCACTCGTACCCGTCGATACCCACGTCGTCGGTGGACTGCGACCCGTCGAATGTGACGAGGTCGCCCACGGTGACGGTGCGCACCTCGTCGCCGCCGATGACGGCGACGGGAACGGTCGCGTCGACCGTGACGTTCACCACGTCCGTGTCTTCGTTGCCCGCCGCGTCGGTGACGGTGAGGGTCACGACGAAGGTGCCCTCCTCGAAGTACCCGTGGACGGGTTCCGCGCCGGTTCCGGTCGTCCCGTCGCCGAAGTCCCACTCGTAGCCGACGAGGTGAGTCTCGCCGTCGGTCGACCCGGTGGCGTCGAACTCGACCATCTTGCCGGTGCCGACGAGGACGTCGGGACCGGCGTCGGCGACGGGGTCGGTCCCGTCGACGTAGACGGTCACCGCGTCGGTGTCCTCGTAGGTGCCGTCGCTGACGGTGAGGGTCACCGTGTAGGTACCTTCGTCGGTGAAGGTGTGGTCGGCGACCGCACTGGTGTTGGTGGTACCGTCACCGAAGCCCCACAGATAGGTGAGCGTCGCGGCGGCCCCGTCGTACGAGGCGCTGGCGTCGAAGGTCACCGTCTCGTTCGGGAGCGCGACCACAGTCTCCGCTCCCGCGTCGGCGACGGGCGGCGTGACGTCGCCCGTCCCGTACATGGGCGCGAGGTAGTCGCCGCCGGCCGTGAACTCGGTCACGGTGGCTGAGACGACCCCCGCGGTGGTGTCGACGCTCGCGCCGGGGACGCCGACCCACGTGACGGTTTCGTCTGCGGTCCGACCCACGAGGAGGTCGGACTGGTTCGCGGCGTCGACGTCGCCGGGCACCGCGTAGTGGACCGAGAGGTCGAGCAGTGCGCCGTCGCTCAGGCCGGACGCCAGCAGGAACTTCCCGATGGTGGCGTAGCCGGTCGGCAGGGGCGCGCCGGGGTCGGCGACGCCCGTGAGGGTCACGTCGGTCGTGTCGGTCCCGAGGTCGACGACGGTGCCGCCGGTGACGGTGAGGCCGGTCACCGCGTTGCCGGTCGCGCCCTCGTCGAAGGAGACGTCGTAGCCGTCGTTGTCCGCGACCACGTTGTCGGTCGCGGTCTCGCCGGTCGAGCCTCCGAACCAGACGCCGTCCCCGTTGCCGGTGACGACGTTGTCGGTGACGACGTCGTTGTCGCCGTCGAAGGCCATCCCGACGCCGCCGTTGTCGGCGACGGTGTTGTTCACGACGACGTTGTCGCCGGGGCCGAACTGGATGCCGCCGCGGTCGTTGCCGACGACGACGTTGTGCCGGACGGTGTTCCCGCTCGACTCGCCGCCGAACTGTATCGCGTTCTCGGGTTCGGTGCTGTGCTCGATGCGGTTGTACTCGAGGAGGTTCCCGGGCGACTCGCCCGAGAAGTGGACGACCTTCTCGCCGTCGTGGCCGGTGAAGAAGTTGCGCCGGAGCGTCGTGCCGGAGGCGCCGGACACCTTCACCGCGGCCTCGTGGTTGGCGAGGAAGTCGCTGTCCTCGACGACGGTGTTGTTCGCGCCGCGCTCGACGAACAGGCCCTTCTCGTTCTCCTCGAACCGGTCGCGGAGCACGCGGTTGTCGGTGGACTCCGTGCCCGACAGGGCGATGCCCTTGTCGTCGTTGAACGCGAGCGCGAGGTCGCTGAACTCGCTGTCGCGCACGTTCTTCGCGGAGATGGCGGACCCCCACCCGGTCACCGTGAGGTTGGTCACCGTGACGTTCGTGAGCGTCGCGGTGGCGTTGAGGACGTGGATGGCCTCTGCGACACCGTTGCTGATAGTGTGTCCCTGCCCGTCGAGGGTGACGTCGCTCCCCCTGATCTCGAAGCAGGTAGCCACGACGTCCCCGCCGTCGAGGTCGGTCGTCAGCGTGTAGACGCCGGCTTCCTCGAGCACGCCGCAGGTGTCTATCGGACCGGGCGAGAGGGAGAACTCCTCGACGGCCGTGACGTTCACCGACGCGGTGGCCTCGTTGCCGGAGGTGTCCCGTACAGTGAGGGTCACGGTGTAGTTGCCCTCCGCCGCGTAGGCGTGGGTGACGACGGGACCGGACGCGGTCGCGCCGTCGCCGAAGGTCCACGCGTAGGTCGCTATCTGGACGTTGTCGGTGGACGCCGACCCGTCGAAGGTGACGTCCGTCGCGAGTTCGACCGCGCGGTCGCCGCCGGCGATGACGGCCGCGGGGGCCGCCTCGTCGACCGTGACGGTCTCGACGGTGACGGTCGCGCTGTCCCGGTTGCCCGCGAGGTCGGTGACCGTGAGGGTCACGGTGTAGGTGCCGTTCGCGGTGTAGGTGTGGTCGACGACCGCACCGGTGGCGTTGCCGCCGTCGCCGAAGTCCCACTCGTAGCTGACGATGGCGACGTTGTCGGTCGAGTCAGACCCGTCGAAGGTCAGCGAAGACCCCACGAGGGTTTCCCGGTCGCCGCCGGCGACGACTGCCACGGGCGCCTCGGTGTCGTCGCTCGCCACCGTGACGGTGAGGTCGTCGCTCGCCGCGTTGCCCGAGGTGTCGGTCACCGTCAGGACGACGGTGAACTCGCCGCTGTGGGTGTACGTGTGAGCGATGTACGGGTCGCCGTCGGTGACGACCGCTCCGTCGCCGAAGTTCCAGACGTAGCTGGCGATGCCGACGTCGTCGCTGGACCCGGACGCGTCGAAGTCGACCGTGCTGTTGACGATGGTCGCGACGTCCGCGCCCGCGTCCGCCACGGGCGGGACGATCTCGTCGGGCGTGCTGCCAGCGAGTGGTGCGAGGAAGCCGAACTCGGTGACGACCGCGCGGACGCTGTTCGCCCCGGTGTCCACCTCGTTCACGCCGCGAACGCCGGCCCACGTGGTGACGCCGTCGGTGCGGGCGAGGACGACGTTCGACTCGGGCGCGCCGCCGAGCGCCGACTCGTCGTAGTGGACTGTCAGGTCGAGGGTGCCGACGTCGCTCGTGGCGGCCCCCTCGACGACGCCGCCGACGAGGGCGTAGTCGCCGGGGGTACCGACGCCGGGGTCGGACGCGCCGATGAGCGCGAAATCCACGGACGTCGGCCCGACGTCTATCGTCGCGTCGCCGAGGGAGAGGCCGACGAACTCGTTGTTCGTCGCGCCCTCGAACGAGAACACGTCCCAGACGTCGTTGTTCTCGACGACGTTGTCGGTCAGGACGTTGCCGGAGGAGGCCGCGAGCCAGAGCCCGTAGTTGTTGTCGTAGACGCGGTTGTCACTGACGGTGTTGTTGCCGCCTTCGAGGGTGAGCCCGACGCCGACGTTGTCGTATATCTCGTTGCCCTCGACGACGTTGTCGCCGGGACCGAGCTGGATGCCGCCGGCTCCGCTCGTGCGGACGACGTTGTTCCGAATCACGTTCGACCCGGACTCGCCGCCGATCTGGAGGGCGTTCTCGGGGCCGACGTTGTGCTCGAAGACGTTGTTCTCGACGACGTTGTTCGGCGAGCGACTCGTGATGTGGACCGTCTTCTCGCCGGTGTGGCCGGTGAAGTAGTTGTTCGTCAGCGTCGTGTCGCTCGCGCCGGTCACCTTGACGGCCGCCTCCTGATTGCCGACGAAGTCGTTGCCGTCGATGGTGGTTCGCTGGACGCCGAGTTCGAGGAAGACGGCCTTCGGGTTGCGCTCGAAGGTGTTGCCGACGATGGCGACGTCCCGCGTTGACTTCCCCGAGAGGGCGATGCCCTTGTCGCCGTTGTCCCGGAAGACGTTGTTCTCGAACGTCGAGTCGCGCACGCCCTTCCCGGAGATGCCGGTCTCCCACCCCTCGATCCGGAGGTTCGTCACGGTGACGTTGGTCAGTGCGGTGCCGCCCGACCCGCTCCCGGAAGCCAGGACGTGAATCGCCTCGGCCGTCCCGTTGCTGACGGTGAACCCGTTCCCGTTGAGGAGTACGTCACTCGACTTTATCTCGAAACACGGGTCTGCGCTCCCGCCGTTGTCGACGTCCGTCGTGAGGATGTACGTGCCCGGCGTCTCGATGACGCCGCAGGTGTCTATCTCACCGGGGAGCAGCGCGTCGTCTGTCTCCGCTGCACTTACTACCCCGAGTCCGATGCTCGTCGCTCCGGTGGCGACGACCGACGTCACCATCAGGAGGGTCAGTACGATTGCTGTGAACTGTTTCATGGTCTTCGTCCTCGCGTCCATCCGCTGTCGATACCCCGACAGCGGCTGCTGTCGATACTCCGATAGAATGGCTCCGCCACTCTGTTTTTATCATATGTCCTATACGCTCATATCCCTGTGATACGGCTCTCCTGATACGGCAATCACCGGAGGATTGAAACCATATATAGAACGTACCGATGCCGTGAACGTGGTGATTAAAGCCCACTACCCCCCGAATATCGCCGAATTTCGTATCAAAAGTCGTGAGCGTGACGGTAGTGACATCGTACTAACTACAAATATGGGCTATTTTTTAATATATAATAAATACGTTATTATTCGAGACGTGACTGAGACGAGAGTAGTTCCCACGGAGGGAGAATCAGGTGTGGAACTGATGACATTCACGAGCGTAGGAACGACCAGCAGACGCGCAGACGCGATGACTCGCTGCCACTCTGCCCTTCCCGATCATGACCCAGAGACGTTCCATCTTCGCCCTTCTCCTGTCGGGGCTCGTCGTGGCCTCGGCAGTCGCGGCCGGAGTGTCACTCTCCGCCGCGCAGGCCCCGAACGACGTCGTCGCCGCCGTGCCCGCCGCACAGCAGGCAGGCGACGTGAACGCGACGGTCGCTCGCCTCCGTGACACCCTCCGGGAGCGCGACCGGAACCTGACCCGGTTGCAGGACCGCCTCCGCGAGCAGAACCGCACCGTGGCCACGCTCTCCGCACAGGTGCAGACGCAGACCCGCCTGCACGAGCGACTCCAGCGCCAGTTCGCACAGCAGCGAGTGACGATGGCCGAGATTCGAGCCGCCGAGCGGCGGTCTCAGCAGAACCGGCTGAGCCGACAGCTCCAGTCGCAGGTCGAGGACCAGTCACAGACGCTCACACGGCTCCGAGCGCAGGTCCGTGCGCAGAACGAGACGCTCTCGCAGTTCCGTGACCGGCTCCGCGCCGAGCAGCGACTCACCGTTCAGCTGGGCGAGCACGACGGCGCGGCCGTCGAGGTCCAGATTCGCGCACAGAACCGGACGGTGACCCGCCTCGAGACGCAGCTCCGCGAGCGCGAGCGGACGCTCGCCGACGAACAGCGCCGCCTCCGCGAGCGCACCGACCGCCTGCAGGAGTTCCGCGACGCGACCGACGGCTCGAACAGGCAGCGCAACCGCGCGCTCGACCGCTTCGAGTCGCAGCTCACCGAACAGGCACGCACGGCGACCGTCCTGCGCGCGCAGGTCGGCGACGCGGACGTCGCACTCCTCGGTGACCGCGTCCGTCAGCAGAACCGGACGGCCGCCCGGGCGCGCGCAACCGTCGGCTGGCTCGACGACCAGCTCGCCGCCGCCGCGTCCGCCGACGACCCCGTCCGCGCCACCAGCCAGCTCCGGGAGCGTCTGCAGGACCAGTCGGCCACCGCCGCACGGGCCCGCGACCAGCTCCGCGAGCAGAACGCCACGCTCGCACAGGCAGGCGACAGGGCTCGCGACCGCGACAGGCTCCACGACCAGTTGCAGACGCAACTCCGCGAGGAGAACCGGACGCTCCGTCAGCTGGAACGGGCCGAAACGGCCCGCGAACAGAACCGCACGGTCTCGCAGTACCGGAGTCAGTTGCAGGCCGAGAACGGGACGCTCCTCCAGTTACAGGAACGGGTCCGCGACCAGCGGCGGACGCTCGAACAGGCCCGGGAGCGGCTGGACCAGTACGAGGCGGCCGCCGACGGCGTCGGCGACCCGCTCGCCGGACTGTTCGGGGAACAGGTCCGCGAACAGCGGCGTCTGCTCGACCGCCAGCGCGAGCAGCTCGACGCCGAGAACCGCTCGCTCTCCCTCGAACGCGAGCGCCTCCGGGAGCGAGCGCGGGTCCTCGAGAAGTTCCGGGATCGGTCCTCGATGCTCGAGCGCGAATCCGCGCTGGCGCGGATGCAGCGCCTGCACCGCGACCAGCTGGCCAACGTCACCGCGCTGCAGGTCCGCCTCGCAGAGCACGCCTCGCTCGTCGAGGCGACGCAGACGACCCTCGTTGCCTGCGGCGAGGCCGACGGCGTGACGAGTGACCTGCTCGCCGCCGTCGCCACCGAACTCGGCGCGGTCACGTCGGCGACGCCGGAACCGACGACAGCCGACGAGACGGCGGCGGAGGGGACGATCGCCGAGACCACCGCCCGGCGGACGCCCGGGTTCGGGTTCCTCCTCGCCGTCGCGGCTCTCGCCGCGGCGACACTGCTGGCACTCCGCCGCCACTGAGCGGGGACGGCCCCGCTCACGGTCGCGCGTCGACAGCCGTTCCGATACCGGGACGTGAGTTCGAGAGTCGCGCCCGGACACGGGAGACGACATCGAAGCCAGAGACGGACGCGTCCGGTACCGACGCGAGAGGCGGTCGGTGGCAGACGCGGGATGCGGTCGGTGGCCGTTACGATCTCGTCGCAGTGACGTCGTTGTCGATCGCCTCGCCCGGATCCTCGGCGAACAGCGAGTACGCGAGCATCGCGAGGCCGACGGCGGTGAAGCCGTTCTGGACGAGGACGCCGAACAGGAGGTCCGCTCCCAGAAGCTGGTGGACGCCTCCGCCGAACAGCGCCCCGAGCGTGATGACGCCAAAGCCGAACGCGAATCGCCTGAGGGCGAGCGAATCCGTCCGCCGCGACGCCCGGTAGGCGAGGTGCGTGATGATGCCGCCGAGGGCGAGCACGACTGCCTCCGCGACGATGACGAGTGTCGTGATTTCGCTCATAGTTCTACTCCCAGTCGTGACATACCCGTCGCCCGTTCGTTCGCCGATTCGGTCTCGACGTCGTGGCCTGCTGGGTACGAGTGTAGCTACACGTCCGCCATCCTTCAACCGGACTACCAGTTCCCACTGGCTGAGAACCGACGGGGTGTGCAAGGGTCTGGCGCACGCTGCGTGGAGTATGGACACGGACAGCGAGGAGACGGACGAATCGCCCTCCGACAGCCGAGCGGTCCGTGACGACGCAGCGGAGGACCGCGAGACGTTCGAGTGCGAGGCCGTCGGCGTCGTGCACACCCCGTTCGAGCGGCGCGAGGACGCGCCGCGACAGGGGAAACTGGCGTCCGCCCGGGGCGAAATCCGCGTGGACCCGGCGTACGAGGAGGCGCTCGCCGGCATCGAATCCGGCGACGACGTCGAGGTGTTCTGGTACGCGGACCGGGCCGACCGGTCTGTCCGCACCGTCTCCGGCCACGGCAACTGGTCGAGTCCCCGCGGCGTGTTCGCCTCCCGGTCGCAGGACCGCCCAACGCCCGTCTGTGTGACCCGGTGTCGCGTCCTGTCCGTGGAGGGGACGCGACTGCTCGTCGCGGGCGTCGACATGCTCGACGGGACGCCCGTGCTGGACCTCAAAGCGCCGTTGACATACGACGACTGACAGTTCAGCGGGCGAACAATCAAACGCTCAGAGAGCGTACTTCTATCTGGTATGAAATTCGTAGTCGCAGTCGACGGTTCCGAGCCAAGTGAGAAGGCGCTCGAACACGCCATCTCGATAGCGAAGGCCGCGCGCGCGGACCTGACTGTCGTCCACGCTGTCGACCCCGCCGTCTACTCGGAGGGCGGCGAGGAACCGGTCTCGGACATCCCGGACGCCGAGGACCGGCTCATCGTCGAGAGCGAGGAGGACGCAGAGGAGCGCGGGATACAGATCCTCGACGAGATGGCGTCCGCGGCCACCCAGCGCGGGTTCGACGTGGAGACGGAACTACTCCACGGTGACCCGGGGGTGGCCGTCCCCGAGTACCTGACGTCGTCGGGGGCGGACGGCGTGTTCGTCGGCCACCGCGGACTCTCGGAGCGATACGAGCGCCTCCTCGGGAGCGTCGCGAAGACGCTGCTCGAGTCGTCGCCCGTCCCCGTGACTATCGTCCGGTGATGCGTGCGGCCCTCCCCGGTTAGTCCTCGTCCGGTGATTCGTCCGACCCTTCTCAATCGTCCTCGTCCGGTGCCCCACCGACCGTTCTCAATCGTCCTCGTCCGGTGCCCCACCGACCGTTCTCACCTCGTAGGAATGGCTGGCACGATATTCGTACGGGGACCGCCTACTCCCGGGTAGAGCAATCTCCCATGTACCGACGAGTGCTCGTTCCGACAGACGGTAGTCCAGGCTCCGAGAAGGCGGTCCGCAGTGCGTGCGACCTCGCGGAGAAGTACGACGCGGCGCTGTATGCGGTGTCGGTTGTGGAAACCGGTGGCAGTCGCATCCCGTTTCAGGGGACCGAACTCCGCTCGAAACTGGTCGAACGCGCCGAAGCGGCTCTCGACGAGGTGCGAGCGGAGGGCGAGCAGTGGGACGTCGAGGTGACGACGCAGGTCCTCGAGGGCCGCCCGCACGAACAGGTTCTCCAGTTCGCCGACCAGCGCGACGTCGACCTGATCGTGATGGGAACCCACGGCCGGGAGGGACTCGACCGCGTCCTCATCGGGAGCGTCACAGAGCGCGTCGTCCGCTCCGCTGGCGTCCCCGTCCTCACGGTGAGCCTCGCCGACGACGAACCGGCGGTGCGGACGACGGCGCAGGCCCGGAGTCTCGCCCGCGAGACCCTCGAAGCGCGCGGCTACGACGACGTAGTGGTCGCCGAGGGCGCGTACAACGAGCGGAGTTCGTTAGTCGTGCAGGCGACGGCGGGGGAGAAATCCTTCAAC
>JBDGSQ010000090.1:0-1808 GCA_042217455.1 Haloferacaceae archaeon
TGCCTGATGGGCGAGACGAGCGGCTACCTCGTCGACCCCAAGAGCGCCCGCGCGGTCATCGAGGTCATGCAGGAACTGGTCGGCTTCGAGGTCGGCTTCGACGCCCTCGAGGAGCGCGCAGAGGAGATGGAGGAGGTCGTCGGCAAGATACAGGAGATGCAGAGCCAGCAGCAACAGCAGGGACTCCCGACCGACGAGCAACTCCGCTACATCGGCTGAGCGCGCTCAGAGCAGATCGTCTATCCGTTCGTTCTGCCAGATCTCGGTCTGGTCGGGGGCGGCTTCCTCGACCTCTGCGGTCTCTTCTGCGGCCAGTCGCGCGCGTTCGAGGAACGCGTCCACGCGGTCCGTCCCTTCGAGTCCGGACAGGAGCACGAGCGCCGCGAGGTTGTCCGAGTCGAGCGGGAAGTCGCCGCCGCGGACCTCCATGCTCCCCGTCTCGGACTCGACCCACCGGCGCGCACGCTCGACGCCCTTCCGTGGGACGACGTCGGGGTTCCCCGCCACGACGAGCAGTGCCGCGCTCGCCTCCACGGCGTCGGGCAGACTCGACCCCGAGAGCAACGCCCGCCGGACCACGCTCGTCGTGGTCGTGACGTTCTCGCTCGCGTCGTCCGCCGCCGCCGCGCTGGCGTAGCCGAGCGCCGCGATGGACCCGCTCCGGAGGGTGTTTATGATCTCGCTGGTGTCGACGACGCTCTCGCCGACGCCCTCGACGGCCTCGCCCGCGGCGAGCAGGAGCCCGAAGCGCTGTGCGATGGCCTCGTTGACCGCCTCGTACCCCTCGGAGACGCTCTCGTCTGCGGACTGCCACGCGTCGTTGTCCACGAGGAGGACGCCGTCGGCCTCGCGGGCGACAGTCTTGAGCGAGCGCCCCGCGTTGACCTGGTACATCGCCCCCTCGCTGCGCCCGGGGAGGACGCCGAGCACGTAGACGGGGACGTCGTAGATTCGCTTCAGCTCCTTGACGAGGACGGGCGCGCCGCCGCTCCCGGTGCCGCCCCCGAGACCGGCGACGACGAAGACGGCCTCGGCCTCGGCGGTCACCCGGCCGTCGAGGGCGGACAGCACCTCGCCGACGTCCTCCTGCATCACCCTGCTCCCGAGTTCGTTGTCGCCGCCGACGCCGTGGCCGTTCACCCGGCTCTGCCCGACGAGCATGGTGTCGATGGACAGCTCCTGCAGGTCGGGCTTCGCGGAGTTGACGGCGAGGGCGTCGAGGACGGCACCGAACGACGCACGCGAGTCGAAGTCGGCCATCGCCTGGGCGAGTTTCCCCCCGGCTTGACCGACACCAATCAGGACGGACTTCATACGGTCGGGTCGACGGCCGTACGTCCCTTCAATTTTCCCCGTGAAGGTTTATCCCCGAGGAGGGGACCACCCCGCGGCATGGACGCCGACACGGAGACTCTCGCGGCACGCCTCGAAGCCGTCGAACGAACGCTCACCGACGGGGACGCGAACCCGGACGCGGCGGGCGACGCGACTGCGGGCGAAGCGACGGCGGGCGACCTCCGATTCGACCCGGTAGAGACGACGCTCGCCGACCTCGAAGAACGGGTGGCCGACGTGGAGGCGGCGGTCCAGTCGCTCCGGGGCTACCTCGGCGACGTGAAGTCAGTCGACGACGAGGTCGCGCGCCGCGCGAACGCCGCGCTGGCCCGCGTCGAGTCGCTCGAAGCGGAGCGGTCCGCCGCCGGTCGTGAGCCCGCCGATCGTGAGTCCACCGCCGGTCGGGAGTCCGCCGCCGGTCGGGAGTCCACCGCCGGTCGGGAGTCCACCCCCGGACGTGAGTCCACCCCCGG
>JBDGSQ010000090.1:1908-14528 GCA_042217455.1 Haloferacaceae archaeon
CGGTCAGGGACCCGCGGGCGACCAGCGACTCACCGCCGACCTCCGGTCTGAACGTGCGACGCAGGCGGGGAGAGCGGTCGCGGCGGCGCGAGGCGAGGAGCCGACGGAGACGACGGAGGCGGAGACGCGCAGTGGACGTTCCCCGGAACCGACAGACGAGGAGCCGGCCGCGCCGCCGGTGGAGGTCGCACGGCGGGCGCTGGACGACGCGCCACGGACGACCGGCGGGCGCGGTGGACTGGGTGCCCCCGACGAGCGACGCGGCTCACCCGAACCCTCCGACGAACGGCGCGAACCGACCGCCTCCGCGACCCGGGAACGGGCGGCAGACGGCGGGAGCGACGCGGCCGGTTCGCCCGGAGACGGCACGGTCGACGGCGACAGCGCGTCGACCGCGGACGGCGACGGACTCGGTCTCGTCGACCGGCTCCGGGGAGTGCTGTGATACGGGTCGTCCTCGCCGCGTCGCTCACACTCGCGCTCCTCGCCGCGTCGCTGCCCGCTGTCGACGACGCCCGCACCGACCGGACCCGGGGCCGACTGGACGCGGCACTCGAACGAATCGAGCGCGCGGCGACGTCCCTCGCGACGAGCGAGGACCCGACCCGCGTGGCCGGGGTCAGAGCGCGCCGCGTCGTCACGGTTCGCCTCCCGGCGGCGTCGTGGACTAGCGCGCCCATCGCGTGGGTCGCAGTCGGGGGCTACCCGGGCGGACCGCGCGGGGACCTCCTCGCGTACCGACTCGCGGGCGCGCCGCCGACGACGGTCGAACTCGACGGCGTCGACCTCCGGACCGGTGGCGACCCGGTCGTCCTCCGCGGGGACGGACGCCGCACGCTCGGCCTCGAACTCGCGTCGACCGACGGCCGCCCCGTCGTCCGCGTCGCCCTCGAACGTCCGCGGTGAGTCGACGCTCTCGGTCGACCACGATGACCCGTCGTGCGGTGACAGCGAGGGGGCCAGCCGTGCGGGGATTCAAATACCAGGGGGCGGCCAGCCCGGTCCATGCCTGCCTTCGACCGACTCCGAGCGCGCTGCGGAGACGGCGTCCGCGACCGCTTCGAGGCGCACGTGCCCGACCGCCTCCGGGACCGGCTCCCGGGTCGCTCCCGAGACGACGCCGCGGCGACGTGTCGCTGTGACCCCCGCTTCGAGGAGCCGACCGGTCACGTCGGCGACGCCGGGGTCGAACTCGTCGTCGACGCGAGCGAGTGTCCGGGCGCGGGGGACCTCGCGGCGGCACCGTACTGCCGGGCGGCGGTGGTCGACGCGCTCTCCTCGCGGGACGCGGACGTGGTCCGGACCCGGGCCCGCGGCGTCGAGCGGACGTACGAGGGCGACGCGGCGGCGCTGCTGCTCGCGGCCGGCCGGTTCGTCGAACACGCCGCGTTCCACGACGAGGTCCTCGCGGACACCGCCCGACGCGACCCACTGCGGGCGGCGCGACAGGCGACCGGGCGGGCGGGCCCCGTCAGCACCGTCGCCGCCGAGACGGGGCTGGCGGCCGTCGCCGAGCGCCACGCCGACTACGCGGCCGCGCTCGACCCGTTCGTCGGGCCGACGGTCGCACAGTCTCGCGTCTCGCTCCGCGCGCCCGACGGGGCCGCCCTCGCAGACCGGTGGGAACTGGAGACGGGCGCGACGGTCCGGCGGTACCGAACCGACGCCGGCCCCGCATACCACCTCGAACCGGCCGAGGCACGACTCGACGCGAGCGAGACGGAGACGCTGGCGCTCGCCCACGAGGTACTCGCGACCGGGGGCGTCGGTGACGGCGAGCGCGCGCCGGGGCGAGCGGTCAGGCGAGTCGCGTCCGACGACGCGCCCGTCGAGCGACTCGCCGCAGTCCTCGAGAAGCACACCCGGGGCCTCGGCGTCCTCGAGGACCTGTTCGCGGACCCCCGCGTCACCGACGTCTTCGCCACCGCGCCCGTCTCGGAGACGCCGCTCTCTGTCGTCGTCGACGGAGACCGCCACGGGACGAACCTCCGCCTGACCCCGGACGGAGCGGCGACGCTCGCCTCGCGGTTCCGGTTCGAGAGCGGCCGGGGCTTCTCCCGTGCGTCGCCGACGCTCGACGCCGTCGTCGAGCCGCAGACCGGCGAACGCGTCCGGGTCGCCGGGGTGACCGCGCCGGCGAGCGAGGGGTTCGGCTTCGCTTTCAGGAGCCACGGCGGGGAGGCGTGGACGCTCCCGCGACTCGTCGCCGAGGGGACGCTCGGGCCCGAGGCCGCCGCGCTCCTGTCGGTGGCCGCGGAGCGAGACGCCGCCGTCCTCGTCGCCGGGCCGCGCGGCGCGGGCAAGACCACGCTGCTCGGTGCGCTCCTGTGGGAACTCGACCCGGGCGTGCGCGCCGTCGTCGTCGAAGATACGCCCGAACTCCCCGTCGAGTCGCTCCGGGAGGCGGGGCGCGACGTGCAGGCGGTCGCCACCGCTACCGACGCGGGCGCCGTCCTCTCTCCGGACGACGCGCTCCGCACCGCCCTCCGGCTGGGCGAGGGGGCGCTCGTCGTCGGCGAGGTCCGCGGCGGCGAGGCGGCGACGCTGTTCGAGGCGATGCGCGTCGGCGCGAGCGACGGTGCGGTCCTCGGGACGATTCACGGCGAGGGCGCGGCGAGCGTCCGCGAGCGTGTGGTCGCAGACCTCGGCGTCCCCGCCTCCTCGTTCGCCGAGGCCGACGCGGTCGTCAGCCTGACCGCCACCGACCGCCGCCGGGTGTCGGCGATCGAGGAGGTCCGGAGACGTGACGACGGCGTCTCGTTCGCCTCGCTGTTCGGGGGCGACGACGACCGCGACGGCGCCGAACCCACCGGCACCGTTTCCCGGGGGAACAGCCGGCTCGTCTCGTCGCTCGCGCGCGGAGACGAAACCTACGCCGACCTCCGGACGCTCCTCGGCGAGCGGGCGGCCCTGCTGGAACGACTGGCCGCCACCGACCGGACCAGACCGGACGACGTGGTCGAGTGCTACCGCGGCCGAGGGGGTCGCGCGTGAGCCTCCTCGACTCGCTCGCCCGCCGCTACCCGTGGCCGGTCCGGGAGGACCCGGACCTCGCTCGGGCGCTCGCCTTCCTCGGGCGCGACGAGTCGGCGGCGACGGTCCTCCGTGCCGGCTACGCGCTCGGGCCGCCGGCGTTCGTCGTCTCGCTCCTCGCCGGGTGGGTCGTCCTCTCGCCGGCCGTCGCGGTTCTGCTCGCCGTCGCGGCGGGTCTCGGGACGGGGCGGGCGGTCCACGGCGCGCCCGTCGCGGCCGCCGCGCTGGCACGCACCCGGGCGCTCGGTGCCGCGACCGGGCTGTTCGGACGGGCCGCGCTCCGGATGCGAGTCGAGCCGTCGCCGGAGCGGGCGGCCGCGTTCGCCGCACGAACCGGGGGAGGACCGCTCGCCCGGAGTCTCGCCGTCTACGTCCGCCGCGCCGGCAGCACGTCCGGGAGCGGCTTCGAGGGGTTCGCCTCGGCGTGGCGCGAGTGGTTCCCCGAACTCGAACGGGCTGCCGCGCTTCTGTCCTCCGCGGCGGCCGTTCCGGCGGACGAGCGCGAGCGCGTCCTCGACAGGGCGCTCGGACTCGTCCGCGAGAGCGCTCGCCGTCGCGCGGCGACGTTCGCCAGCGACGTCCGCGGTCCGGCCAGCGGCCTGTACGCCTTCGGCGTCCTCCTCCCCCTCTCACTGGTGGGCGTCCTCCCCGCCGCGCGGGTCGCCGGCGTCGGTATCAGCCTCCGGCACTTCGTCGTCGCCTACGACGTCGTCCTCCCGGCGGCGCTCGTCGCCGCGAGCGTCCGACTCCTGCTCCGCCGACCGGTCGCGTTCCCGGTCCCCCGAATCGGTTCGACGCATCCGGCGGTCCCCGACGGACCGGGCCGCGCGGTGTCGGCCGCCGTCGCCGCGGGAGTCGCGGCGGCGCTGGTCGGCGGCCGCGTCGCCGGGTGGACCGCGCCCCTCGCGGCAGTCGGTGCCGGCGTCGGGACGGGACTCGTCGTCCACTATCGGCCAGCGAAGGCAGTCAGAGACCGGGTGCGGGCCGTCGAGTCCGGCCTCCCGGACGTCCTCTCGTCGGTCGGCCGCCGCGTCGCAGACGGCGACGCCGTCGAACGGGCGCTGGCGGACGCGAGCGAGACGCACCCCGGCGCGACGGGCGACGTCGTCGCCGACGCCGTCCGCGTGCGACGTCGGCTCGGAACCTCCGTCCGGGAGTCGTTCCTCGGCAGGTACGGGGCGCTCTCGGACGTGCCGAGTCCGCGGACCGAGAGCGCGGCCGCGCTGCTCTCGCTCGCGGCGGTCGAAGGGCCGCCCGCCGGCGACGCACTCGCGGCGGCCGGCGACCACCTCCGCGAGGTCCGCCGCGTCGAGCGTGCGTCCCGGCGCGAACTCGCGGCGGTCACCGGGACGCTGTCAGGTACGGCGGCCCTCTTCGGTCCGCTCGCGGCGGGCGTGTCGGTCGCACTCGTCGACGGGATGGGCACCACCGCGTCCGACGCCGCGGCGCTCTCGGACGGGCTCTCGACGCCCGGCGTCGGGCTCGCGGTGGGCGCGTACGTCCTCGTTCTCGCGGTGACGCTGACTGTTCTCTCGACCGGCCTCGAGCGCGGACTCGACCCGTCGCTCACCGGCTACCGCGTCGGCGTCTCGCTGCTCGCCGCCACGGCGACGTACCTGACTGCCGTGGCCGGCGCGGGCGTCCTCGTCTGACCGACGGGGCGGACGCCCTCGTTTGACCGGAAGGTCTGGCGTTCGTCTGACTGGCGGGGTGGGCCACCGTCTGACCGAACGCCCGTGCAATCTCGTCTGAGGGTTTAAACCGGAGGACGGGACCAGGTCGGCCCATGTTCGACGTTCCACTCGACGCGTGGTACACGTGGGTCGGACTGGCGCTCGCGAGCGCAGTCGTGTTCGGCACCGCGTACGCCCTCCCGACCGCACCGCCGCCGGACGCCGGGGGCGTGGCAGACACGGTCGACCGGGTCGCCTCGGCCGAGTACGCGGCCTCGGCAGAACGACCGCTGCACGCAGCGGAGGTCCGACTCGGACCGTCCAGAGTCGACCTCCGGGACGACGGGGGGAGCGACGCCGCGTCGTTCGCCTTCGGTCCGGTCACGCCGGTTGCGCGCGGGACGAAACTGCGGCGGGTTCTCGACGGCGCGCCGCCGCCGGCCGTCTTCGACTCGAAGCGCGCGTTCCGGGAGGCGCTCTCTGCGGCGCGCGAGCGACCGCGCCGGTGGCGCCCGGTGGACGGTCCGCTCACCGTCAGACGACTTTCGTGGGGGGATGTCAGTGTCACGCTCGTCGGCGCGTAGGGGGACTGTCGAACCCGTCGCCGCCCTCGTCGCCGTGTTCGCGGTCTGCGTCGGCGTCGGCCTCCACGCGGGAATCCTCGACGACGCGCGCCCGGTTACCGACCGCGACGTCGCGGGCCCGACGCTCGAACGCGTCCACGACGCGGTGAGCGACCCGTCCGTCGTGGACCCGACCGCAGTCGAGCGGGCACACCGGGCGGCCCCCGACGGCTACCTGACGAACGTGACGCTCCGGGCTTCCGGTCGGCGGTGGACCTCCGGGCCGACGCCCCCGGCGGGAGCGGACGCGGCGTCCCGGCGTGTGGCCGTCCGACTGGCCCCCGGTCGGAGTCGCCCGGGGACGCTCCGCGTGGAGGTGTGGACGTGACGAGTACGACCCTCGACGTCACGCTCTGTCTCCTGCTCGTGAGCGCCGGGGCCGTGACGGTGGCGACCACGCGCCCCCCGGCCGGGACGCCGGCGGCGACGGACCGCGCCGACCACGCCCTGGAGACGCTCGCCACGTCGACGACGACAGTCGCGTACGCCGCCCCCGCGGGCGAGTCGTCGACGGCGCGGACCAGAGACGGCGCGGCGCGGACCAGAACGCCGTCGACGAGACGGGCCAGAAACGGCACCATCGCGGCGCTGCTCGCCGACGCCGCAGTCGGCGACGTACGGGCCGGGGAGCGTGCGACGGGAGCGTCACGGGATGAAGCGCCGCGGGGTGCGTTCGAGGCGGCCGTGGCGAACGAGACGCGGTCTGCGGTCGGCGCGGTGCGGGTGCAGGTCGTGGCCCGGTGGCGACCGTACCCCGGAGCGACGGTCGGCGGTCGGGTCGCAGTCGGACCGTCGCCGCCGCCCGGCGTCGACGTCCACGCCGCGGCGACGACGGTCCCGAGCGGTCTCCCCGCGGCGCGCGCCGCGGCCCTCGAAGCGGCCGACGGAGGCGGGTACACCAGAGTCGCACGGGCCGTGGCGAGCGGGGTCGTCTCGGGGCTGTTCCCCCCGGAGGCGACGGCGCTCGCGCTCGCTGGCTCTGCGTCTCGGGCCGGGCGGATTCGGGCGCGATACGGTCGCGTCGCGGCGGCGGTCGGCTCGGAGGCCGGGGCGCCGACGGCTGCCAGTGAGCGGGCGGTCCGACGAGCGAACGCCCGTCTCGCTGACGCGCTCGCATCGAGAGTGGAGCGGACGCTGCGACGCGGGTTCGAGAGCCCGGAGGCCGCCGCGCGGGCCGTCCGGGTCGACTCGGTCACCGTCGTCGTCCGGACGTGGTCCTGATGCGGCTGGCAGACGACCGGCGAGGGCGGGTCCCGTTCGCGCTCGTCGGCGTGGTCCTCCTCGTCGGGAGCGTCACGTTCTCTGCGACGCTGGCGACCCGCGGCCCGAGCGTCAGCGACCGGTCGGTCGACGACGCGATGGAGCGTGTCGAGGCGTCGACCGTCTCCGTCCTCCGGGCCGCGGCCGACGACGCGGCGCGGGATGCGGGGAGGAATCCGGTGACGACGCCGTCGAACACGTCCGCCGGCCGGGTCCTCAACGAGTCAGGCACGTTCAGGGACTACCTCCGCCTCCGCATCTACCTCGCGGCGCGGCGCCACCTGCGGCGGTCGGAGCACCGTGTCGGCAGTGTCACCGCCTCCGCCTCGCTCCCGGCGACGGAGACGCCGGCGGCGCTCCGGGCGGCGAAACGGCGGGTCGCGGTCGAAGCGGTCGACGGCGGCGCGTCACTCCGGGTCTCCGTCGCCAACGTCACGCTCAGCGCCCGCCGAGACGGACGCGTCGTCGCCCGGGAGCGAACCCCGGTGGTCGTCACCGTCGCCAATCCGGTGCTCGCGCTCCACGACCGGACCGAGACGTACCAGCGGCGGCTGAACCGCGGCCCGCTCGACGGCGACGGACTCGGCCGCAGGCTGACCGCGAGACTCTACCCCGTGGTCTGGGTGCGCGGCTACGCGCAGTACGGGGGCCTCCCGATCGAGAACGTGCTTGGGAACCGCCACGTCGCCCTCTCCTCGAACGGCGCGGCCCTCCGGCTACAGCGGGCGACGTTCGGGCGCGCCGACCCCGACGGCTGGCGGGGACTCCGGCGAGCGACGGGCCGGACCGCCCTGTCGGACCTGCTGGAACCGACGCCGGTCGACGCGGGCCTCGCCGTCGACGCGGTCACGTCGCACGGGGACGCGGCGACGGAGACTGGCGGTTCGGTCGAATCGTCCGGCTCGAACGCCAGCGAGCGGGTGGACTCGGCCCGCCGGTTCGAGGTCTCTGTCGACCGGGCGGCGGACGGCGCGTACCTCGGTCTCCTCGACGGCGACGGGAACCGGAGCCTCGGCGACGTCCTCGGTTCGACGTACTCGGTGGAGGCCCGGCTCGCGACCCGGGTCCGCCGGGTCCACTCGGAGCGCAGACCCCCGCGGACCCCTCCGGGCGACA
Source organism: Haloferacaceae archaeon (assembly GCA_042217455.1). GTDB lineage: Archaea > Halobacteriota > Halobacteria > Halobacteriales > Haloferacaceae > JBDGSQ01. Next base: position 9,614 of record JBDGSQ010000090.1, read on the forward strand.
ACTGGACGCTCGGTTCCGAGCGGGTAACGCGGACGGTGACCGTCGAACCCGCGGACGGTGGAGGCGCGAACGTGACCGCCCAGGCGGGGAGCGGTGCGGTCGTCGCCGAGCGCTTCAGCCGTCGGGTCGTGGTGGACGCGACCGTGGAGCGCCGCTGGTACCGCGGCAGAGAGCCGAGACGGACGAGCGCCGAGTGGACCACCGCCTACCGCGTCGACGTCGCCGTCGTCGTCGACTCCCCGCGCGGCGGAGCGGCACCCCCCCGCACGACCCGGCCGCTGTTCGAGCGCGGCGGCGCACTCGGCGGGCCGAATCTGGTGGCTGCGCCCGAGCGCGCAGTGTCCCGGCTCGTCGACGAGCCGGGAGGTCCCGACGAGGTCGCCCGACGCGTCGCCCTCGGGAAGGGGACGGCGAGGTCGGCGCGGGTACGCGGTGACCGGCCAGCGGGCCTCCGGAACTGGGTCGTCGCAGACCTCGCGTCGCTCGGAGAGCGCGTTCGGAACGTCTCGGTGAACGTCTCGACGGGCGACGTCGCCGGCGGGCGGGCGAACCCCCGGGCCGCCCTCGCCGAACGCCTCCGAGCGCGGCGGACCGCGCTCGTCGACGCGCCGGACACCTACGACGGTGTCGCAGACCGGGCGCGCGTCGCGGCCCGGGCGACCTACCTCGACGGCGTGATTCGCCGCCTCTCGCGGCAGGGGGAGCGGACGAGCGCCACGAACGGTCGCTTCGACCGCCTGCTCCGGGAGGCGGGTGCCGGGTCGGCAGCGCGCGTCGGCCGCATCCACGACGCGGTTCACGAACGCGGGGGGACCGGCGCGGCGGCGACGGGCGGGTCCCGGGACGGCCCGGTCGAGATGGTCCCCGACGCGGAACCGGCGTACCTCTCACTCGCCGGCGTCGCCGGCGACGAGTCGCCCGCGGTGGCGCGGGGCCGGACGTTTCGACCGCTTACCGCCCGGAACGTCAACCTGTTCGCGGTTCCGTACGGGGACGCGACGGACGCGGTCCTCGCCGGGGCGTTCGACCGCCCGGACTCGGTTCCGCTCCGGACCGCGTCGCGCGCACTCGTCGCCGCGAACCCCACGCTCGACGCCGCCGGGAACGCGACGCTGCGGCGACGCCGGAACGCGCTCCGCCGGGAGGTGCGGGCGTCGCTCCGGGTCGTCGAGAACCGGGTCGACCCCGTCCTCCGCCGGCGCACGGAGCTCTCGTACGCCGACCGACTGACGGTCGTGAGGGCCGCCAGCGCCCGGTGGTCCGCCGACGGCCGACGCGGTCTCGCGGTCGCGAACGGGTCGTTCGCCCGCGCGGTCGTCGAGGAGGCGGCGAGGAGAGCGGCGCTCTCCGACACGGAGGTCGACACGCTCTCGGTGGCCGTCCGCCACGGAGTCCGGCGGTCGCTCGACGAGCGCCCGACGTGGGTCGCACAGCCGACGGCGAACCGGACCGAGACGACCGCGCGGCGAATCGCCAGACGTGCCGTCACCGGTGCCGTCGACGAGTACGGCCCGGAGGCGGTACAGGCCGCGAAGGACCGCTGGGCGGGCGACGTCCTCGGGGACGTCCCGGCCGGACTCCCGCTCCTCCCGGCGCCCGGCTACCGGTACGCGACGGTCAACGTCTGGACGGTGACGGTGCGCGGGTCGTACGCGCGGTTCGCCGTCCGGACGCCGCGGGCGACGCCGGCGACCCCGGGCGTGGGGACGACCTACGTACGGGACGGCGACAGCGTCGCCCTCGACGTCGACGGCGACGGGGAGGCAGAGCGGCTCGGCCGGGGCGAGCGGCTCTCGTTCTCGGTGCGGACGGTGGTCGTCGTGGTCGTGCCGCCGTCCGGGAACGGCGTCGGGGACGTCGGCGGCGACGTCGACGAGCGGTCCGGCGGGTGGCCCCGCCCCGGATACGAGGCGTCCGGGGGGCGCGCGGGACGCCTCGGCGGTGGCGCGAACGCGAGTGCGGAGGTTCACACCGTAGGCGCGAACGCGAGTGCGGAGGTTCACACCGTAGGCGCGAACGCGAGTGCGGAGTCACACGCCGTTGGTGCGAACGCGAGTGCGGGGGGTCGCTCCATTGGTGCGAACGGGGGTGCGGAGGCTCACGCCGTTGACGCGACCGCGAGTGCGGCGGCGACGGCTCCGTGACGAGTGACAACCGTTTTCCCCGCCCACCGCCGACCACGGCGTATGCTATACGACGCTGTCGAGGACCCGGGGTCGCACTCGGCCGACGAACTGCTCGCGGCCTACGCGACGGAGCTCCGCGGGGTCGTCGACCGGCTCGGCGTCGAGCGAACCGCCGCCGAGAGCGGCGTCGACGAGGCGACCCTCCGCGACCTCGAAGACGGCGACGTCCCGGACCTGACGCTCGCCGCGGCGGCGGCGATTCTCGCCGCTGACGACGAGACGCGGCGGTCGGACGACGTGGCCGCGGAGGTGCGAGACCACCTGCTGCTCGGGATGACGACGGCCGTCCTCGACGTCGACACCATCGCCGCGAACGTCGACGTCGACTTCGACGGCAAGGAGGTCCAGCAGGCGCTCGAGGGGCGGATGCCGGTGACGCTCTCCCAGCTGGCCGCGCTCCAGGCGTTCGTCGACGGGCGGAAGCGCTGATGCGCGCGGTCGTCTTCGGCTGCGGCTACGTCGGCCTCACCCTCGGCGCGCGACTCCGGGACGCCGGACACGACGTGGTCGGCGTCCGCCGCTCGGGCGCGGGCCTCGACGCGGTGCGCGAGGCTGGCATCGAGGCGGTCCGGGCGGACGCGACGGACCCGGACGACGTGGCGGCCGTCCCCGACGCCGACTGGGTCGTCTACGCGGCGAGCGCCGGCCGCGGGGGGGGCCTCGAGGCCGCCCGGTCGGTCTACGTGGACGGGTTGACGACGGTCGTCGACGACTACGCCGCCCGCGACGACCCGCCGAGTCGGCTGGTGTACGCGTCGAGCACTGGGGTGTACGGCGACTGCGGCGGCGACTGGGTGGACGAGTCGACGCCGCCCACGCCCGACACCCCGCGAGGCGAGGTCCTCCTCGAAGCCGAGCGCGTCGCCCTCGAACGGACGGCGGCGGGCGGCATCGACGGGACGGTCGTTCGGTTCGGCGGCCTGTACGGGCCGGGACGGTACCGCCTCGAGCGGTACCTGGAGGGGCCAGTGACCGAGGGCTACCGGAACCTGACACACCGCGACGACGCCGCGGGCGCGGTCGCGCACCTCCTCGCCGGGGACCGCGCGCGCGGCGAGGTCGTCCTCGTCGTCGACGACGAACCCGTCTCGAAGTGGGAGTTCGCCGACTGGCTGGCAGACGAGTGCGGCGTCGAGCGCCCGCCGAAGCGGACCGTCGCAGAGCGACTCGCCGAACTCGACGACCCGGCGGACCTCTCGCGGCGCGTCCGCGCGAGCAAGCGCTGCTCGAACCGGCGGCTCCGGGAACTGGACTACGAGTTCCGGTACCCGACCTACCGGGAGGGCTATCGCCCCGCGATAGACGCCTACCGCGAATCGGGGGCGGGCGAGGGGGAGTCGCGGCGTGAGTCGTGACGACACGGGAGCGGTCGTGACAGAAATCGGAGTGACGAGCGACGGGGAATCTTCATAGGGGTCCAATCAGAGAGTCAGAACATGCGGGTAACTGCCGGGGACCTGTGGGGGGCGGGGCGGCAGTTCGCGGAGTCGAACCCCGAACTCGCGGTCCTCGCTGCGGTCTGTGTCGTTCTCGCCGTCGGAACGGCCTACGCGCTCTTTCGGTATCGGCGACCCGCGGGTGTGCGCTTCAAGCGCCAGCTCGAGAAGCGCGAGGAGGTCGCCGTGCTGATGCACCCCAACCCCGACCCGGACGCGATGGCGGCCGCCCTCGGCGTCGCGTGTCTGGCAGAGCAGCTAGACACCGCCGTCACGCTCCAGTTCACCGGGCAGATTCGACACCAGGAGAACCGCGCCTTCCAGAACGTCCTCGACCTGGAGTTCGAGCAGGTGGACCACGTGACCGACCTCGCAGCCGAGGCCGTCATCCTCGTCGACCACAACACTCCACGCGGGTTCACCGGGTCGAACGGCGTCCTCCCCTTCGCCGTCGTCGACCACCACCCCGGCGACGGCACCGGCGAGGCGTTCACCGACGTGCGGACCGACTACGGGGCCTGTTCGAGCATCGTCGCCGAGTACTTCGAGGACATCGGGGCCAGTCCGGTCCCGCCGGACCAGCACGAGAGCGAGGTGAACTCCCGCTACACCGTCCCCTCGCGCGTGGCGACCGGGCTCCTGTACGGCATCCTCACCGACACGAACCGACTCACGTCCGGCTGTTCCACCGCCGACTTCCACGCGAGCGGCTACCTCTACCCCGGCGTCGACGAGGACGACCTCGAACGCATCGCGAACCCGCAGGTCGACGCCGAGGTGCTGGAGGTCAAAGCGCGGGCCATCGCCGGGCGGCGCACGGAGGGGTCGTTCGCCGTCAGCGACGTCGGACAGGTGACCAACGCCGACGCCATCCCGCAGGCCGCAGAGGAACTCGTCCGCCTCGAGGGCGTCACCGCCGTCGTCGTCTGCGGCGAGAAGGGCGGCGACATCCACCTCTCCGGGCGCTCCCGGGACGACCGGGTCCACATGGGTCGGGCGCTCGAGGCCGCAGTCGAGGGTATCCCGGGGGCCAGCGCTGGCGGCCACGCCCGGATGGGCGGCGGGCAGATTCCCGAGGACGAGACGGCCGTGCTCATCGGCAACGACTCGGGGCGCGTCGCCAGAACCTCGCTCGTCGACCGCATCTTCGAGAGCCTCTCGGGCGACGTCTGAGCCGACCGGCCCCGTCCTGCGACGCACGCACCCGGCCCGAACCGCCCGGCGACGCACGCACCCGGCCCGAACCGCCCGGCGACGCACGCACCCTGCCCGAACCGCCCGGCGACGCACGCA
>JBDGSQ010000090.1:14628-17173 GCA_042217455.1 Haloferacaceae archaeon
CCCGAACCGCCCGGCGACGCACGCACCCTGCCCGAACCGCCCGGCGACGCACGCACCCTGCCCGAACCGCCCGGCGACGCACGCATCCGCCCGTGGATGCGGGCGGCTTTAGTCGCTCACCCGCGTACCCCGGGGCATGACGAAGAGGAAGGCGACCACGGAGGGGACGTGGGGCTACCGCGACCGCTTCGGCGACGACTACGGCCGGACGTACTTCAGGCGGTTCGGCCCCGGCGTCGTCTCCAGTATCGGCGTGGGGACGTACCTCGGCGACCCGACCGACGCCGTCGACGAGCGCTACCGCGAGGCCGTCGTGACGGCACTGGAGAACGGCTGCAACCTCGTCGACACGGCGGTCAACTACCGCACCCAGCGCTCGGAGCGCGTCGTCGGCGAGGCACTGTCTGCGGCCGACGTCTCCCGCGAGGAGGTCGTCGTCGCCACCAAGGGCGGCTTCCTCCCCTTCGACGGGGAGCGCCCGGCCGACCCCGCGCGGTACCTCCGCGAGACGTTCGTCGAATCCGGCCTCGTCGACCCCGACGACCTCGCGCGGGGGAGCCACTGCGTTGCCCCCGACTTCGTCGACGCGATGGTCGACCGCTCGCTCGACAACCTCGGACTCGACGCCGTCGACCTCTACTACGTCCACAACCCGGAGACCCAACTGGAGGAAAACGACCCCGAGGTGGTCTACGACCAGCTCGAGGCGACGTTCCGCCGCCTCGAAGAGCGAGTCGCCGCCGGCGACGTCGGACGCTACGGCGTCGCCACGTGGGAGGCGTTCCGGGTCCCGCCGGACCATCCGAAGCACCTCTCGCTCCCGGAAGTCCTCCGGCGTGCGGAGCGGGCCGCCGAGGCCGTCGGGGCGGACGAACCCGGACTCGAAGCCGTCCAGTTGCCGTTCAACGTCGAGATGGCAGACGCGTTCACGGCCGCGCCCCACGGCGAGGACGGCGAGCGACAGAGCGCCCTCGAGTTCGCCCACGAGGCCGGCCTCCGCGTCTTCACCAGCGCGAGCATCCTGCAGGGCGACCTCGCAGCGCGGATGCCCGAGGCGATCGCGGCGGAGTTACAGGGCGACACCACGGCCCAGCGGGCCATCAACTTCGCCCGGAGCGCGCCCGGGGTGACGGCGTCGCTCGTCGGCATGAGTTCGACCCGGCACGTAGAAGAGAACCTCGCGGCCGGGACGTTCGACCCGCTCGGGGCCAGAGCGTTCGACGCGGTGTTCGAGTAGTCCCGTAGCGCCGGGACCACAGACGGCTGACGACGGTTCGTGGTCTGCGCGCGTCGCTACCGCAACTCCTTCCACTCGGTGCCGCACTCGGGACAGGTCCGCACCGAGTACACCTCGTTCGGGTCGTTTTTCTTCTTCAGCGTCTTCTCACAGTTCGAACACGTGAGTCGTTCGTACGTGTCCTTGAACAGTTCCCCGTCGCGAAGCCCCTTCCGCGTCGATTTCATCGTCAGTCCACATTTCACACGCGCACTATAAAAGACCGCGGCCGAAACGGCGCGTTCAAGACCCGCCGCCGAGAAGCCCCTGCGTGTCACGTGGTCGGCTGTTCGGGACGCTCTGTTCGATGGTCGCGATGGTGAACCTCGCCAGAGTGATGTTCGCTCCCCTCCTCGCGCAGATAATCGTCGTGTTCGGCGTCGGCGAGGGGACGGCGGGACTGATCGCCACGATGGTGTGGCTCGGGAGCGCCCTCCCGCGAATCCCGACGGGGTGGCTCCTCACGCGCGTCTCGCGGTACCGGGTCGTCCTCGCGTCCGGGCTGGTCCTCGCCGTCTCGGCGGCGCTGACAGCCAGCGCCGGCTCGGTGCTCACGCTCGGCGCGGGCGCGTTCCTGATGGGCGTCGCCTCGGGGGTCTACTTCACGGCCGCGAATCCGCTCATCAGCGAGCTGTTCCCCAACCGGGTCGGCCGGATGCTCGGCATCCACGGGACGGCGAGTCAGCTCTCTGCCGTCGCCGCCGCGCCCCTCGTCACGCTCTTTCTCGCCGTCTTCGTCACGTGGCGGGCGGCGTTCGTCGCCGTCGCCGTCGCGGCGCTCGCCGCGACACTTCTCGTCGCAGTCACCGGGAAGCGGACCGACCTCCCCGACGTGGGGCGACGCGACAGGGACCTCTGGGGGGCCGCCCGCCGCGAGTGGCAGGTCGTCCTGCTCGGAACGGTCATCATGGGCGCGACGGGGTTCGTCTGGCAGGGCCTGTTCAACTTCTACGAACTGTACATGCTGACCAAGGGCGTCGCGGACGCGACGGCGCGGAACATGCTCACCATCGCGTTCGCCGCCGGCGTGCCGGCGTTTCTCGTCAGCGGCCACCTCGTCGACCGACTCCCCAGCGTCCCGTACATCCTCGTGATCATCACCTCCTTTCTCGTCGCCGTGGGGGCGCTCATCGCTGCCCGCGGGACCCTCTCGCTGCTGGTCCTCACGGCCGTCGTCGGCTACCTCATCCACAGCACGTTCCCGGCGCTCGACACCTACCTGCTCGACACGCTCCCGGACGACTCCCGGGCGAGCGCCTACGCCGTCTA
>JBDGSQ010000049.1:0-1778 GCA_042217455.1 Haloferacaceae archaeon
GACGGCAGCGAGGCGGAGACGGACTTCGACGGCAGCGAGGCGGGTGGCTCGACAGCGACGAGGCGGAGACGGACCTCGACGGCCGCGGGAGAGAACGGCGTGTAGTACGGCGCGGGGCAGAGCGGCGTGTCTCACGGCGAACGTGTGCCGACCCCGGAGTGACAGTGAGGCGTTACAGTTTAACCCTGCGCGGCTAAATCCCGGGTAATGACTGCTCAGGCGCTCCAGGAACGCGACCTCGCGGTCGTCATCGGGCTGGAGGTCCACGTCCAGCTCGAGACGGAGACGAAGATATTCTGCGGTTGCTCGACCGAGTCCGCCGAGGACGAGGAGCCGAACACCCGGACCTGCCCGGTCTGTCTCGGCCTCCCGGGGGCGCTCCCGGTCCTCAACGAGGGGGCCGTCGAGGCGGCGGTGAAGGTGGGGAAGGCCCTCGGCTCGGAGATTCCCGAGGAGACGCGGTTCCACCGGAAGAACTACTACTACCCCGACCTCCCCAAGAACTTCCAGATAACCCAGTACGACGCTCCAGTCTGCCAGGGCGGCCACCTCGAAGTCGAGGTGGAGGGGACCCGACGCGTCGTCGGCGTCGAGCGCGCGCACCTAGAGGAGGACCCGGGGAGCCTCCAGCACAAGGGCGGGAGCATCGACACCGCCGACTACACGCTCGTCAACTACAACCGCGCGGGCACGCCGCTGATGGAGATCGTCACGGACCCCGACTTCCGCAGTCCGAAGGAGGTCCGGCGCTTCCTCGCGAAACTGGAGGAGGTCCTCGAGTACCTCGGCGTCTTCGACTCCACCCGCGACGGGTCCCTGCGCGTGGACGCCAACATCTCGATGGTGCCCGCAGACGAGGTAGACGAAGACGGCGCGGTCGACGACGACGTCCTCGCCGCGGCCAACCGCACCGAAGTGAAGAACATCTCGAGTCACAGGGGCGCAGAGAAGGCCCTCGCCTACGAGGTGACGCGCCAGCGCAACGCCATCCAGCGCGGCCGCGAAGTCGAACAGGAGACCCGCCACTGGGACGAGAGCCGCGGCATCACCGTCTCGATGCGCTCGAAGGAAGCGGAGAAGGACTACCGCTACTTCCGCGAGGCCGACCTCCCGCCGCTCCAGGTCGCAGACTGGAAGGAGACGATACCCATCCCGGAGCTCCCCGACGCCCGCCGCGAGCGGTTCGCCGCGGAGTACGGCCTCGACGAGGAGTCCGCGTCGAAGCTCACCTCCACGAAGGCCGTCGCCGACTTCTACGAGGAGGTCGCAGAGGAGTTCGACCCCGACCTCGCGGCGACGTGGGTCGCCGACAACCTCCTCGGCGAACTCAACTACCGCGACATGGAGATCACGGACGTCGAGGGCCGACTCGACGAGTTCAAGCGCCTCGTCGAACTCGTCGACTCGGGCGACATCACCGTGAAGAACGCAGAGGAGGTCGTCCTCCGGCGGATGCTCGACGAGGACGCGTCGCCGCAGACGGTCATCGAGGACGAGGGCCTCGGCAAGGCCGACTCCGGCGAAGTCGAGCGGGCGGTCGCGGCCGCCATCGACGAGAACCCCGAGGCGGTCGAGGACTACCACAGCGGCGAGGGCGGCGCGCTCAACTTCCTCGTCGGACAGGTCATGCAGAAGACCGGCGGGAGCGCAGACCCCGGCGACGTGAACCGGATGCTCCGCGAACGGCTCGACGCGTAGACTCCGGCGACGTGAACCGGATGCGCCGCGAACGGCTCGACGCGTAGACTCCGGCGACGTGAACCGGATGCGCCGCGAAC
>JBDGSQ010000049.1:1878-16860 GCA_042217455.1 Haloferacaceae archaeon
GGCTCGACGCGTAAACTCACGTGTCCGCGCGCTCGCTCACGAATCGGCCGGCGAGTCGGACGCCCCGACGCTCTCTCCCTCGCCAGCCCCGACGCCCTCACTGTCGCCAGTTCCCACGCTCTCTCCACCGCTAGCCCCGACGCCGTCGTCGTCCGCGTCGCCGTCCGGGGGAACGTCGGCCGCTGGCGGCGTGACGCGCGACTCGCCGTCGTCGAGGATGCCCTCCTGCCACGTGCCGCGCTGGAACCAGACGACGCCGACCACGAAGGCGGCGACGCTCGAGAACGTCATCGCCCACCAGAGCCCCGTCTCGGCGAACGTCAGGTAGTAGGCGAGAAGCCACGCCGCCGGAATGCGGAACACCCACCGCGAGAGCAGCGAGAGGATCATCGCCACCTTGGTGTCGCCCGCGCCGCGGAACGCGCCCTGAATCACCATCAGGCCGCCGAAGAGCGCCCAGAACGGCGCGATGATGCGGAGCAGTTCGACCCCGGCGGCGACGACGGCGGCGTCGTCGATGAACACCCGCATCGCCGTCGCCGGGAAGGCGAAGACCAGCGCGCCGAGGGCAAAGAGGATGCCCATCGTCCCGAGAGTGGCCTTCCACGTCACCTCGGCGGCGCGCTCGGGCGTCTTCGCGCCGAGGTTCTGGCCGACGCCCGTCGCGGCGGCCTGTCCGACGGCTCCCGAGACGGTCCACGAGACGGACATCAGTCGGATGCCGATGCCGTAGGCCGCCGTCGCCACCGGGCCGAACCGAGCGACCAGCCCGGCCATCACCACCGCCGCGAGGCTCCGGGCGAGTCCGTCGCCGGTGGCCGGGTAGCCCACGGCCACGAGTTTCCGCAGGACCGGCCAGTCCGGGCGGAGGTCCCCGAGTCGCAGGCGCGCGCCCCACCCCCCGTCGAGGAGGATGTAGACGCCGACGACGGCCGCGAGCGCCCGCGAGATGAGCGTGGCGATGGCGGCCCCCTGCGTCCCGAGCGCCGGGAACCCGGCCCACCCGAGGATGAGAAACGGGTCGAGGACGACGTTCAGGCCGGCGGAGACGACGACCAGCCACATCGCCGTCTTGGTGTCGCCCGCGGCCCGCAGGACCGCACGGAACGCGAAGAAGAGGAAGGTGAACGGAATCGAGAGGAAGATGACCTCGATGTAGGCCAGCGCCTCGGTGTACACCCGCCCCTGCGCGCCGATGAGCGAGACCAGCGGGCCTCGAAAGAGGTAGCCGCCGAGCGCGAGGACGAACGCGAGAGCGAGGGCGAGCAGTATCGTCTGGGCGACCACGTTGTCGGCCTCGCGCTCGTTGCCCGCGCCGATGTGCTGCGAGACGAGCGCGACCGCGGCCGCGGTGATGCCCATGGCCGTCGAGACGAACAGCCACGAGGTGGGGAACATCAGCGACACCGCGGCCACGGCTTCCGCGCTGACGCGGCCGACCCAGAACATGTCGGCGAGGTTGTAGAACGTCTGGAGGAGGTTGCCGGCGACGAGTGGCCACGCGAGCGTCACGAGCTTGGGGGTGATGGCCCCCGTCGTCATGTCCACTCGGCTCTCACTTTGCTGGGACACGTCCTCGAATCGAGGGGCGATGCCCCCTTAAGCCCATCTGAACCGGACGGGGACTGCCGCAATCTGGACCCCCGAAACTGCGTTCGGCCTGCGCGTCTCGCCGTCGTCGATGCCTGTCCATCTCGTCGTCGTTGCCTGCACGTCTCGCTACCGTCGTTGCCGGTGCGTTTCACCACCGGCACCCCCGTGCGCGTTTCACCGCTGGCGGCACGTTCAACATCCGGGGCGCACATCGTCACCGCATGGACGAACGCGTCGACGCGGCCGTCGAAGACCGATTCGAGGACTACCGGGAGGCGCTGTTCGCACTCCTCAGACAGCGGAGCGTCAGCGCCACCGGAGCGGGGATGGACGCCGCCGCCGCTCTCGTGGGCGAACTGGTCGCGGACCACGGCTTCGACGACTGGACCCGCATCGAGACGAGCCACGAGCCGCTGATCTACGCCGAGCGACTCGTCGGCGACGACGCGCCGACCGTCGTCTTCTACGGCCACTACGACGTCCAGCCGCCGGGCGACGACGACGAGTGGGAGACGCCGGCGTTCGAGCCGACGGTCCGCGACGGGAGCATCTACGCCCGCGGCGCCGGCGACAACAAGGGCCAGTTCGCCGCGCACGTCTTCGCCGTCGACGCCCTCCTCGCGGCCGGCGCGTACCCGGACGTGAACGTCAAACTGCTGTTCGAGGGCGGCGAGGAGAGCGGCAGCCTCGGCCTGCGCGAGTACCTCGACGGCGACGCGGCCGAAATCGCCGACGCCGACCTCGTCTACGTCGCCGACGGGCCGGTCCACCGCTCCGGGCGGCCGACGCTCATCTACGGCAATCGCGGCATCCTCACGGCCCAGCTCGACCACGAGACGGCCAACACGGACCTCCACTCCGGCAACTTCGGCGGACCGATTCCCAACGCCGCCACCGAGATGGCCGAGGTCGTGGCCTCGATGGTCGACGGCGACGAGGTGACCGTCGAGGGGTTCCACGACGACGTCGCGATAACGGAGGCAGACAGGGAGCTCGTCCGCGAGATACCCGACGACTCCGCGGACATCATGGCCGACCTCGACCTCGACCGGCTGGCCACCGACGAGCCGTACTACGAGCGCCTGCTGCTCGAACCCACGCTGACGGTCAACGGGTTGCTCGCGGGCTACACCGGCGAGGGCGACAAGACCATCGTCCCCCACGAGGCGATGGCGAAACTCGACATGCGACTCGTCCCGGACCAGGACCCCGACGACGTGTTCGAGCGGGTCCGCGCCCACGTCGAGCGCGAGAACCCCGACGTGCAGGTCACGAAGGGGACGGCCTTCCCGCCGATGAAGACGCCGGTCGACGCGCCCGCGTCCGACGACGTCGCGGCCGCCCTCGCCGACGTCTGGGGCGTCGACCCCGTCGAGATGCCGATGCTCGGCGGGAGCCTCCCGGCGGCGTACTTCCAGCAGGCGCTCGACCCGGACCTGCCGGTGCTGGTCGTCCCGTACGCGAACGCGGACCAGGGCAACCACTCGCCGAACGAGCACCTCGACGTCGAGTACTTCCGGAACGGCATCCGGGCGACGGCCGCGTTCCTCCTGCGCTACGGGAACTGACGCGACTGCCTCTAGGCGGGGGTTTTTCCCGCCGGCCGACCCCCTTCGACGCATGGCGCAGTACTCCGTCTCGCGGTATCTCAGCGTCGACCAGTTCCACGGACCGTCGTTCGGTCCCGGCGGCGAGCGCGTGGCCGTCCTCGGCGACACCACCGGGACGCCGCAGGTGTGGGTGACCGACGAGGCAGACGCGTGGCCCGAGCGACTCACCGGCTACGAGGAGCGAATCTCGACCGTGGACTGGTCGCCCGCCCGCGAGGAGTTCGTCTTCGCCATGGACGAGGGCTCAGACGAGTACGACCAGCTGTTCCTGTACGAACGCGGCGACGGGACCATCACGCCGCTGACGGCCATGCCGGACGCGAAACACGAGTGGGGCGGGTGGGCGCCCGACGGCGACCGGTTCGCGTTCACCTCGACGCGGCGAACCGGCGGGTCCTTCGACGCGTACGTGCAGTCCCGCGACGAGCGCGGCGACGAGGCGACGATGGTCTACGAGGGCGAAGAGCGGCTCTCGATGCTGGCGTGGGACGGCGACGGCGAACGCCTCGTCGTCCGCGAGGACCACTCCAGTTACGACCACGACCTGCATCTCGTCGACGTCGCCGCCGGCGACTCGCGCCCGCTGACCGACGACGGCACCGCGGCCCAGTACGACAGCGTCGCGTTCGCGGCCGGCGGCGACCACCTCTACCTCACGACGGACCGCGGGAGCGACACGGCCTACCTCGGCCGCCTCGCCCTCGAATCGGGCGACGTGGAGACCGTCGTCGAGGGCGGCGACTGGGACGTCGAGGCGGCCGCCTACCACGCCGACTCCGGGACGGTCGTCTACGCCCGCAACGTCGACGGCTACGCCGACGTGGGCGTCGGCACCGTCTCGGGCGCCGACTTCGAGGAGGCCCCGGCCCCCGACCTCGACGGCCACGTCCTCGACCGCGACGGCCTCGCGCTCTCGCCCGACGGCGAGCGGTACGCGCTGATTCTCTCCCGGTACGACGAGCCCCACGGCCTCTACGTCGGCGACGTCGAGACCGGCGGGCTGGAGCAGTGGACCCGCGCGGGGACGCTCGGCGTCCCGCGCTCGTCGTTCAGAGACTGCGAGGTGGTCCGCTACGAGACGTTCGACGGCCGGGAGATACCCGCCTACTGGACGCTCCCCGAGGGCGCGGAACCGGGCGAGACGCCCGTCATCGTGGACATACACGGCGGCCCCGAGTACCAGCGACGGCCGTGGTTCTACCCCGAGAAGCAGTACTTCCTGAATCGGGGGTACGCGGTCTTCGAGCCGAACGTCCGCGGGTCGTCGGGCTACGGGGCGGCGTACGGCCACCTCGACGACCGGGAGAAGCGGCTGGACGCGGTCCGGGACGTGAATCACGCGGTCGAGTGGCTCGGGCAGAACGAGTACGTCGACGAGGACCGGGTCGTGGCCTACGGGCGCTCCTACGGCGGGTTCATGGTCGTCGCCGCCATCACGCAGTACCCGGAACTCTGGGCGGCCGCCGTCGAGTTCGTCGGCCTCGTGAACTTCGAGACGTTCCTCGAGAACACCAGCGAGTGGCGACGGGGCCACCGCGCCGCCGAGTACGGGTCGCTCGACGACCGGGAGCTCCTGCGCGAGATAAGCCCGATTCACGACGTCGACCGGGTGCGCTGTCCCCTGATGGTGCTCCACGGCGCGAACGACCCGCGCGTCCCCATCAGCGAGTCCGAGCAGGTCCTCGAGACGGCCCGCGAGGCCGGCGTCGAGACCGAACGCGTCTTCTTCGACGACGAGGGGCACCACTTCACGAAGCGCGCGAACCAGATCGAGGCGTTCGAGCGCGTGAGCGCGTTCCTCGACGACCACGTCTAGCGCCTCGCATCGGGCGTGGACGGGCCCCGCTCGACTCACCCCCCTCGCCCCTACGTGACCTCACTCACCCCCCTCGCCCCTACCTGAACCTTCATTGACCCGGCTCCCGCCTGCGAGAGTATGACACGCCTCGCGGACGACACGAGACGGCGGCTCGAACGCTTCGTCTACGACGTGATGGCAGAGGAGTCGCTCCCGGGGGTGAGCGTCGCCGTCGTCGACGGGGACGGCCTCGCCTACGCGGAGGGGTTCGGCTCGCGCGACCTCTCGGAGAACCTCCCGGCGACCGCCGACACGCTGTACGGTTTCGGGTCGGTGACCAAGTCGTTCACGGCGCTCGCGCTGGCGACGCTCGCCGAGGAGGGCCACCTCGACTTCGACGACCCCGTCGCCGACCACGTGCCCTTCGAGGTCGAGACCGACGGCACCGTCACGCTGCACCACCTGCTGACCCACTCCTCGGGGCTGCCGTCGCTCGGCGTCAGCAAGGCGCTCATCGCCCGCCGGACCGGGAGCGGCGAGGCCGGCGTCCCCCTCGGCGACCGCGACGACGTCCACGCCTTCCTCGCGGGCGCGGACGACGAGGTGGTCGCCCCGCCGGGCGAGCGGTTCGCCTACTGCAACACGGGCTACGTCCTCCTCGGCGAGGTGATAGCGCGGTACGCGGGCACCGACTACGCGTCGTACGTCGAGGACGCGATACTCGACCCGCTCGGGATGGACCGGTCGACGTTCGACGGCGACGCCTTCGCGGCCGACGCAGACGGGATGACGCCGTACTTCCACGACGGCGGCGACCTCTCCGCGGCACCGCTCCCAGAACGGCCCGTCACGTACCCGACGGGGGGACTGCTCACGTCGGTCGTCGAGGTGGCAGACTACCTCCGCTTGCACCTCGGCGGCGGCGAGGTCGACGGGGTCCGACTCGCGAGCGAGGCCGCGGTCGAACGGATGCACGCGGGGCACGTCGACACGCCGGAGGGACCGTACGGCTACGGCTGGCGGCGGCGCGACGTCGCCGGCACGACCGTCGTCGGCCACGGCGGGTCGATCGGCGTCTCCAGCGCCTACGTCGGCGTCGTCCCCGCGGAGGACCTCGGCGTCGCCGTCGCCTGCAACACCTCCCCGGCGTTCGGCCTCGCGGAGGTCGGACAGGGCGTCGTCGCGGCCCTCACCGGGACCGACCCCGCGGCACTCCCCTTCTTCGACCGCCGCGCCCGCTTCGAGGCGTACGTCGGCGAGTACGAGACGTACCGCGGCGTGCTCTCCGCGCGCGTCTCCCGGGACGGCGAGTTCCTGCGCCTCGACGTCGAGGGCGCGCGCGGCGAGTCGGGGACGCCGCTGGTGCCGGTCGACGGGACCGGGGAAGGCGGGGAGTTCTACGCGCTCACGCCCGGCGGCGAGCGGTCGGAGGTGCGGTTCGCCCGCGACGGCGACGACCTGAGCCTGCTCTACGACCGGCGGCGCTTCCACCGGGTCTGCTGACGACCTGTCCCGCCGCGGCGTCCGAGAGAGCGACGCACCGTCTCACCCCGGCGTCGGACCGGTGACCGACCGGGCGACGCACTGTCTCACCACGGCGTCACCACTCACTACGGCGTCTACCACACCTGTCGCGTGCGCTCGCGCGACGTCCGCACATCGCCCGCGCACCGCCCGCGTTCCGCGCGCACATCCGCGCTGTCTGCCGATTTGGGCGCGAAAGGTTTAGGCCAACCAGCGTCGTAGGAGCCACCAATGAGTCGCGGTCCCGAACTGATAATCACCGAGAAGGACAACGCCGCGAGACGCATCGCGGACATTCTCAGCGGCGGTTCAGCCGACGCGGAGCGTCTCAACGGCGTCAACGTCTACCGGTGGGGCGGCAAGCGGTGCATCGGCCTCTCCGGCCACGTGGTCGGCGTCGACTTCCCCCCGGAGTACAACGACTGGCGCGACGTCCAGCCCGTCGAACTCATCGACGCGGCCGTCGAGAAGCACCCGACGCAGGAGCGCATCGTCGCCGCCCTCCGGCGACTGTCCCGCCGCGCGTCGAAGGTTGTCATCGCCACCGACTACGACCGCGAGGGCGAACTCATCGGCAAGGAAGCCTACGAACTGGTCCGCGAGGTCAACGAGGACGTCCCGGTCGACCGGGTGCGGTTCTCCTCGATCACCGACCGCGAGGTGACCGAGGCGTTCGAGAACCCCGACGAACTCGACTTCGACCTCGCGGCCGCCGGCGAGGCCCGTCAGGTGATCGACCTCGTGTGGGGCGCGGCGCTCACGCGGTTCCTCTCGCTCTCGGCCCGGCAGCTCGGCGACGACTTCATCAGCGTCGGTCGAGTGCAGGGCCCGACCCTGAAACTCATCGTCGACCGCGAACGCGAGATCGCGGCCTTCGACCCCGAGGACTACTGGGAGCTGTTCGCCGACCTCGCGAAGGACGCCGGCGCGGGCGCGTCCTTCGAGGCGCAGTACTTCTACCTCGACGAGGACGGAACGGAGGCCGAGCGCGTCTGGGACGAGGACGCCGCGCGGGAGGCCTACGAGGTGCTGGCGTCGGCCTCGCGGGCGACGGTCACGGACGTCGACCGCCGCACCCGGACCGACTCGCCGCCGAACCCGTTCAACACCACGCAGTTCATCCGGGCGGCAAGCGGTCTGGGCTACTCGGCCCAGCGGGCGATGAGCATCGCGGAGGACCTCTACACCGCGGGGTACGTCACCTACCCCCGGACGGACAACACCGTCTACCCCGACGACCTCGACCCGCGGGACCTGCTCTCTGCCCTCGCCGGCGACCACCGCTTCCGCGAGGACGCCCAGTCGCTGCTCGACCAGGACGACATCGAACCGACCGCCGGCGACGAGGAGACGACCGACCACCCGCCGATTCACCCGACCGGCGAACTCCCCTCCGCGTCCGACCTCACCGAGGACGAGTGGGAGGTCTACGAACTCGTCGTCCGCCGCTTTTTCGCGACCGTGGCCGACCCCGCCGTCTGGGAGCACCTCCGCGTCGTCGCCGACGTCTCCGACGTGTCGCTGAAGGCGAACGGCAAGCGCCTGCTCGACCCCGGCTACCACGCCGTCTACCCCTACTCCAGCGCGGGCGAGAATCTCGTGCCGGACGTCGAGCCCGGCGAGGAACTCGCCGTCACGGAGACCCGCTTCGAGGAGAAGCAGACCCAGCCGCCGCGCCGGTACGGCCAGTCGCGCCTCATCGAGACGATGGAGAAGATGGGCATCGGGACGAAGGCGACCCGCCACGACGTCATCCAGAAGCTCTACGACCGGGGCTACATCGAGAACGACCCGCCGCGGCCGACCCGACTCGCCACGGCCGTCGTGGAGGCCGCAGAGGAGTTCGCAGACCGCATCGTCTCCGAGGAGATGACCGCGCAGCTCGAAGCCGACATGGCGGCCATCGCGCGGGGCGAGAAGACCCTCGACGACGTGACCGAGGAGTCCCGCGAGATGCTGGAGGAGGTCTTCGAGAAGCTGACCGACTCGCGCGAGGAGGTCGGCGCGCACCTCCAGAAGTCGCTGAAGGCCGACAAGACCGTCGGCACCTGCCCCGAGTGCGGCGACGACCTGCTCGTGCGAAAGAGCCGGAACGGCTCGTACTTCGTCGGCTGTGACGGCTACCCGGACTGCCGGTACACGCTCCCGCTCCCCTCGACGGGCAAGCCGCTCATCCTGGAGGAGACCTGCGAGGAGCACGACATGCACCACGTGAAGATGCTCGCGGGGCGCAAGACGTTCGTCCACGGCTGTCCGCAGTGCAAGGCGGACGAGGCGGACGAACAGGACGACCGCGTCATCGGACTGTGCCCCGAGTGCGGGGAGAGCCACGGGGGCGAACTCGCCATCAAGCGCCTGCGCTCCGGGTCGCGGCTGGTCGGGTGTACCCGCTACCCCGAGTGCGACTACTCGCTGCCGCTCCCCCGCCGGGGCGACATCGAGGTCACCGACGCGTTCTGCGAGGAACACGACCTGCCCGAACTCGTCATCCACTACGAGGACGAGGACGAGGACCGGGAGCCGTGGGAACTGGGCTGTCCTATCTGCAACTACCGGGAGTACCAGGCTCGCCAGGAGGGCTCGGAACTGGAGACGGTCGACGGCATCGGCGAGAAGACGGCCGCGAAACTGAAAGACGCCGGCATCGAGAACGTGCAGGCGCTCAAGGAGGCCGAACCGGACGCCCTCGCCGAGCAGGTAGACGGCGTCGGCCCCGACAGAGTCAGAGACTGGCAGGCCAAGGCGGACTGAGCTGGCGGGCCGGGGCGGACATCGGAGACGCGTCGGACCTCTCGCGGCCGTCGAATCGAGCGTACGGGTCCGTGCGCGTCCACCCCGATTCGCGTCCTTTTTAACGGATACACAGAGTATAGCGGAGTAATGAGCGCACCCTGGACCTCGTGGGACCACGTCCTCAAGGTCGACCCCGACAAGGACCTCGCCGACGAGGACACCTTCGAGGACGTCTGCGAGACCGGCACAGACGCCATCGAGATCGGCGGCACGCTGGACGTCACCACCGAGAAGATGAACCGCGTCGTCGACGCCTGCTCTCGGTACGACGTGCCGCTGTATCAGGAGCCGTCGAACCCCGCCGTCGTCGTCAGAGACGACGCGCTGGACGGCTACCTCATCCCCACCGTGTTCAACGCCCGCGACCCCTTCTTCATCACCGGCGCGCACAAGGAGTGGGTCCGCATCGACGGCCCGCTCGACTGGGACCGCACCCACACGGAGGCCTACATCGTCCTCAACCCCGAGGCCTCCGTCGCGGAACTCACCGACGCCGACTGCTCGCTCGCCGCCGACGAGGTCGCGTCGTTCTCCCGGGTCGCAGAGAAGATGTTCGGACAGGAGATCGTCTACGTCGAGTACTCCGGCACCTTCGGCGACGTGGAGAAGGTCTCCGCCGCACAGGAGGCCCTCGACGAGGCCACCCTGTTCTACGGCGGCGGCATCCACGACTACGAGACGGCCTACGAGATGGGCCAGCACGCGGACGTCATCGTCGTCGGCGACCTGCTCCACGACGAGGGCGTCGACGCCGTCCGCCGGACGGTCGAAGGTGTGAAAGACGCCTCGAAGGACGCGTAGCCGACGAGCGTACCGAGATTCCGACGGCGGTCTCCGGGCATCCTGACGTCTGTCGACGGACGAGTTCTGACGCCTGTCTACCCCCGAGATTCTGCCGGCGGTCTTCGGTGGATTTCTGACGCCTGTCGACGGACGAGTTCTGACGGCGGTTCGCGTTGCTCTCACGCCGGACTGGAGGACGCCGTCGGCGTGCGCGCCTCCGAGCGGGACCGCGGTGCGGAGGGCGCCGTCGCCCCCGCGAAGCGGAGCACCGCGCAGACGCACACGAACGTCGTCGCCGCCGCGGCGACCTCGCCGACGACCGGCAGCGCCGCGACGACGCCGGCCGCGAGGCGCGAAACGAACAGCGCCCCCGCCGACGCGACCCAGACGCGCAGGAACGCGGCGCTCGTGACCAGCGTGCGGAGCGCCTCGGCGTCGAAGGCCGCGCGAACCGACTCCTCGCGCGCGAACCGCAGGAGCGCGGCGGTGGAGACGTAGCCGCCGGCGACGGCGAGTGCGGCCGCGAGGAACAGCCCCGAGGCGACGACCGGTGCCGAGGAGACGGCGCCGACGGACGACCCGAACGAGAGGAGTGCTTCCGGTTCGCGGACGAGCGCGGAGAGCGGTGGGAGGAGGACGAACCGACTGACGGCGTAGCGCGCCGTTCCGGCGAAGACGACGGCCGCCGGGAGGTGGTAGGCGGCGACGACGGCGACGGTCGCCGCGCCGTCGCGGGCGAGCGAGGCGAGGCTGTCGAAGCCCGGGAGCGTCGGGTCGCCGCCGATGCCCGTCCGGAGGACTGCCACCGCGTACCCGGCGAGGAGGACGGCGGGCAGGAGGTGACGCGACGCGAGGACCAGCAGCGTCCCGACCAGCGTCACGAGCGGCCAGTCGTCGCGGGCGAGCAGGCGGGCGGTGCGAGATTCGATGGCGGACGCGGTGTCGGGCATGTCCGGGGCGAGGTGGTCGCCCCTTCCGGTATAAACGTCCGGAACCCTGCCACGTGAACACCTACCAGACGACCGAAAGGCCGTTTTTAAGGCGGACCGTCCGGATACACACCCACATGAAAAACCGAACGTACACCGCGGACGCAACGCCCGGGTCGACGGCCACCGTCGCCGGGTGGGTCCACGAGATACGAGACCTCGGCGGCATCGCGTTTCTCATCCTCCGGGACAGGACCGGCAAGATTCAGGTCAAATTCGAGAAAGAGGCGATGGACGAGGACCTCGTCGAGACGGGCCTCGGCGTCCACCGAGAGAGCGTCATCGTCGTCACCGGCGACGTCGAGGAGGAGCCGCGCGCGCCGACCGGCGTCGAGGTCACGCCCTCGGAGATCGAGGTGCTCGCGGAGGCAGACCCCGAGCTCCCGCTCGACCCCTCCGGAAAGGTCGAGTCGGAACTCACGACGCGGCTGAACAACCGGACCCTCGACCTCCGCAAAGACGAGGTCAAGGCCATCTTCGAGATTCGCGCGGAAATCCTCCGCGCCGTCCGCGAGACGTTCAGGGACGTCGGCTGCACCGAGATCAACACGCCGAAGATAGTCGCCACGGGCACCGAGGGCGGCACCGAGCTGTTCCCCATCACCTACTTCGGGCGCGAGGCGTTCATGAACCAGTCGCCGCAGCTGTTCAAGCAGCTCATCGCCGGCTCCGGACTGGAGCGCGTCTTCGAGATCGGTCCCATCTTCCGCGCCGAGGAGCACAACACGCCCCGCCACCTGAACGAGGCGACCTCCATCGACTTCGAGGCGACGTTCATCGACCACGGGGAGGCGATGGACGTCGGCGAGCAGGTGGTCCGCTCGGCCTACGAGGCCGTCGCCGAGAACTGCAGTGAGGAACTCGAGACCCTCGGCCTCGCCGCGGAGTTCGAGGTGCCCGAGGAGGGCTTCCCCCGACTCACCTACGAGGAGGCCATCGAACGGGTCAACGCGACGGGCGCGCTCGACGAGCAGCTCGTCTGGGGCGACGACCTCTCGACCGAGGCCGAGCGCGCGCTCGGCGAGGACGTCGGCACCCACTACTTCATCACCGACTGGCCGAGCGAGGTGAAGCCGTTCTACATCCAGGACTACGACGACGACCCCGAGGTGTCGAAGGGCTTCGACCTGATGCACCCGCGCATGGAACTCGTCTCGGGCGGCCAGCGCGAGCACCGCTACGACGAACTCGTCGCCGGCTTCGAACAGCAGGGCCTCGACCCCGAGCAGTTCGAGTACTACACGAAGATGTTCAAGTACGGCATGCCGCCACACGCCGGGTGGGGGATGGGCGGCGAGCGCCTCGTCATGACCATCCTCGGGCTCGAGAACATCCGCGAGACGGTCCTGTTCCCGCGGGACCGCCAGCGCATCTCGCCGTAGAGGGCCGAATCGTCGCCGGAGAAACCCCCGGGCGACTCCCATCGCTCAGTCCCGGTCCGTGCGTCGGCTCCCACCGCACCGTTCTCGGTCCGTGCGTCGGCTCCCACCGCACCGTTCTCGGTCCGTGCGTCGGCTCCCACCGCTCAGTTCTGGCACGACACCGCGTCCCCGGTACGGGCATCGACCCGCGGACTCTCGCGACGCGGTTCTCACCCTGCGCTCCGTTCTAGCCGCGGGTGTACCGCGCCGACTCCCCGCCGCACTCCTGACACACCGTCACGTGGACCTCGCCGCCCTCGCGGGACTCGATGTCGTGGCGGGTTCGCTCGCCGCACCTCGGACAGTCCTCGTACTTCACCACCTCGCCGCCGTCCTGCGGCGCACCGATGGCGATGGCGACGACTCGCTCGTCGCCCCGGTTCCACCCGCGCTGGAACTCCCCGGGACCGAACCGGACGACCTCCCCGGCCGCGACGGTCACGTCGCCGTCCTCCGTCTCGAACGTCACCGTCCCCGACTGGACGTAGAACAGCTCCTCCTGTCGTTCGTGGGAGTGGTAGCCGTAGGCGAACGTGTCGCCGGGGGCGAGTTCGTAGTAGTTGACGGCGACGTCCGTCGCGCCGAGGGCCTCCGTCAGCGACTTCATCACGGTCGAGGGGTCGACGGTCGTCTCCACGTCGTCGATGCGAACGCGTTCCATGAGGCCCGGATAGACCCGGCGTCACTTAAACGGTCGGAGGGGACGACCGCGCTGGGCACGCGGGTCGGACGGCGGGGGGAGAGCGCGCGTGGCTGGCGTGGTGGCGAGCGACGACGAACGGCGGCGAGCGACGGCGTGCGTGGCGGCAAACGACGGCGCGTGTGGCGGCGACCGGCGGCCTGCGTGTCAAAACCGTTAATCGTCGTCCGCTCCTCGCTCCGGTGATGACCGACGAGGCGACGGCGTTCGTGCCCGGACACGTCACCGGATTCTTCAGCGTCCACCCGGCGGACGACCCCGCGAAGTCGGGGTCCCGCGGCGCGGGGCTGACGCTCACCGACGGCGTCACCGTCACCGTCCGGCGGGCGGACGACCCCGCAGTCCGAATCGGCGGGGACCCGGTCGACGTCGAACCGGTGTCGCTCGTCCTCGACGCCCTCGGGGCCGCAGACAGCGTGGCCGTCGACGTCGAGAGCGACCTCCCGCTCGGGACCGGGTTCGGCGTCTCCGGCGGCGCGGCACTCGGCACCGCACTCGCCGTCAACGCCGTCCTCGACCGGAGCCTCTCGGAGAACGAACTCGCGACCGTCGCCCACGGCGCGGAGGTGCAGGCCGGCACGGGCCTCGGCGACGTCGTCGCGCAGGCGCGCGGAGGCCTCCCCATCCGACTGGAACCCGGGGCCCCGGGGTACGGGAAACTCGACGGGATTCCGGCGCGGACCCGCGTCGAGTACGTCACGTTCGGCGAACTCTCGACCGGGGAGGTCCTCGCCGGCGACACGGACCGACTCACGGCCGCCGGGAGCGACGCGCTCTCTCGCCTCGTCTCGAAGCCGACGCTCCCGCAGTTCCTGTACGCCTCCCGCCGGTTCGCCCGCGAGGCTGACCTCCTGACCGACCGGGTGCGCGAGGCGATACAGGACGTGAGCGAGGCGGGCGGCGACGCCTCGATGGCGATGCTCGGCGAGACGGTGTTCGCGCTCGGGACAGGCCTCACGGACGCCGGGTACGAGGCGGCGGCCTGTGAGACTCACTCCGCCGGGGCGACGCTCCTCGACTGACGGCGTCCACCGCCACCGGTTCGACTGGAACGCCGGCGCGCACCGATAGCGACCCGCGACAGCGGGGGGGTAGATTTACCGGGGTGGACTCTGCAGATAGAGCCGTGTTCGTCAATGTCAATTAATGACACACGTGAGAGACTGTTCGAGTGGTACGACATGTACGTCGGGGAGGCCGCGTCCCGGCGGGAGGTGTACGGATACTGGACGTTCGTCGTCGGCTACGTGGTCGGCATCGCCGGCGTGCTGGTCTACCTCGTCGGCCCGGGAGGGCCGAACTCGGCCGTCTTCTTCCAGATACGGGAGGCCGCCATCGTCCTTTCTGCGGTCGGTCTCGCGCTCGGCTTGCTCGGCATCGTCTTCCAGCTTCCGGTGCGGTCTGCGGGTATCTGGGCCGCGACGGCGGGCGGGGCCGTCGCGGTCGTCGCCGTCGTCTTCTTCGTGACGGTGTACCCCCAGAGCTGGCTCGGCGCGGGGAGCTACAACCGGGCTGTCATCGCCGTCTACCTGCTGGGCGTCGGAATCATCGCGGGCGTGGCGGTACTCGTCCCGGTGCTGACCGGCGAGCGGAGCTTCCTGTTCGAGCAGGGATTCGAAGAGGAGGGACAGGCGATCATGGTCGGCGAGGCCGAGCGCGGTGGGCTGTTCGCCGTCTACCGCCGGGGACCGGCCGACTGGCGCTGGCGGCTCCTCGAACAGAACGCCGTCGCCGACGGGGTCGCCGGATACGCGTCCCGCCCGGACGTCGA
>JBDGSQ010000004.1:0-6280 GCA_042217455.1 Haloferacaceae archaeon
TGAACAAGGTCGAGCAGCGAGAATCTAGATAGCACCGATCGGGATTCACTACGCGCTACCACGGGAGTATACGCCCCGTGCGAATGTTCATCGGGAGTCGCATCCACTCACGGGAGAGTGTCCCCCCGGACGTGGTCTCCGATACCTCGAGTGATGGCTCAGATTCGACGCGCCCCCGAGTGCCGATTCGGTGAGCGTCACCGCCGTGCATTCCCGGGTTTTCGTACCGCTGCCAGTGGTCGGAACAGGGCCGAATTTAGACATGGCAAAAAATATGTTTAGAACGATAGGTATTTGTCCCGAAGTCGGGTACTACGACGCGTGAACCATGAACGGCGGTGAGTCGGGGGGTCGAGTGCCCGTTTCGATGCGGGAGCTCCTCTACTATCTCGGCCCCGGCTTCATCATCAGCGTCGCCTACATGGACCCGGGAAACTGGGCGACGAACATCTCCGGTGGCGCGAAGTACGGAACGGCACTGCTGTGGGTCATCGTCCTCGCGAGCCTGATGGCGATCGGCATTCAGGTGGTCGCTGCCAAACTCGGCATCGCCACGGGGAAGGGCGTCGCTCGGCTCTGCCGTGAACAGCTCCCCAGACCGGTCGTCTGGGTGCTCTGGGCAGCCGCCGAACTCGCCATGATCGCCACCGACATGGCCGAGATAATCGGCGCGGCGATCGGCTTCAGCCTCATCTTCCAGCTCCCGCTGGCGGCGGGGGCCGTGCTGGCTGGCGCGAGTTCGTTCGCACTCCTCGGCGTACGGACGGCCTACCACCGGGGCTTTCGCTGGGTCGAGTTCACCATCATGGCGCTGGTTGGGGTAATCGCGCTCGCGTTCGTCTTCGAGATGGTGCTCGCGCGGCCGACTGCCGGCCAGATTACGGCCGGTCTCGTCCCCTCGATTCCGAACACGTCGGCGCTGTACATCGCTATCGGCATCCTCGGCGCGACGGTCATGCCACACAGCGTCTATCTCCACCCGACCATCGTACAGGACCGCCGCAACCGGCTCATCAGCGAGCGAGGCGATACCGAGACCGTCCACCGACGTCACTTTCACCTCGAGAGCATCGACACGACGTTCGCGCTCTTCGGGGCGATGTTCGTCAACGGGGCGATGCTGGTCGTCGCCGCCGCCTCGTTACAGGGAACCGGTATCGAGACGCTGAACGAGGCCTACCTGACCCTCCAGGCCGTCTTCGGCTCGCACTCGAGTCTGGCGTTCGGCATCGCACTCATCGCCGCCGGCCTCTCGTCCTCGCTCGTCGCCACCATGGCGGGGCAGACGGTCATGGACGGCTTCCTCGATCTGAACGTGAACGTCTGGCTCCGCCGTTCGGTGACGCTCGTTCCCAGTCTGGTGATCGTGATGGCCGGCTTCGACCCGACGAGCGTACTCGTCGCCTCGCAGGTCGCACTGAGCTTCGAGCTGCCGTTCGTCCTGATCCCGCTGCTCTGGTTCACCCATCAGAAGAACCTCATGGGCTCGTTCACGAATCGTCGCACGACGACCTACGGACTCGGCCTCATCATCGGGATAATCGTCGTGCTGAACGTGTGGCTCCTCTACTCGACGCTGGTCGGGGGTGGTATCGCGTGACGGTGGCCGTCCGGAACCGGTCTTCGCTCCGCACACGCGGACGGAGTCGTGTACGCCGCTCTACACACCCCGTGAGAACTCGGCCACGAGCAGACCTCGCTCGGGTTTCGAGTATTTCGTCGCCCGGCCGGGGAACCCACCTGAAACGGCGGAACCCACAATAGATATCGGTCCGAAGAGAGACGAAAATGTACAACTCAGTGTTATTTCCGACAGACAGATCAGACGGCGCAACGAAGGCACGTGAGCACGCGATCGAACTGGCTGCCGACCAGAACGCAGTGCTGCACGTCCTCAACGTGGTGCACGGGGTCGCACCCGCCGCATCGCTCCACGAGGGGATGGTCGAACGGCTGACCGACGAGGGAGAGAATCTCGTCGAGTCCGTCGCCAGTGAAGCGCGAGAGCGCGGCGTCACCGTGGAGACTGCGGTGGTCGAAGGCGACCCCGCCAGCACGATCGTCGAGTACGCGAACGCGAACGGAATCGACGTCGTCGTGATGCCCGCCCACGGTCGGTCGGAACTGTCGAAGACGTTCGTGGGGAGCGTGACAGACAAGGTGATTCGGACGGGTGAGGTCCCCGTCATCGTCCTCAAACTCGACGCACAGGGAGACTGAGGGGCCGCGTACCGACGCCGCCGGGGCGACACCGCGGGACCGGGTGTGACGGCCGCTCCGCCCCGGCTCACTCGCCGGAGCGAAAGATATCCCTCCCGGGAGCGTACGCGGTACTATGTCACAGACGCGGCGCGCGGCTCGGCGTTCGGCGACGAACGGATCCGGCGCGCCGCCCCGTCGCTGGCGCTTCCTCGCGCTGATATCGACGGCCGTCCTGCTCCCGATGTCGCTCTGGTTCAGTGCGACGGCCGTCGCACCCGAACTCGCCGCCCAGTGGGGGCTCTCGCCGGCCGAGACGGCGTGGCTGACGACCTCCGTCCAGCTCGGCTTCGTCGCGGGGGCGCTCCTGTCTGCGGCGCTCACCCTCTCTGACGTGGTTCGACCCCGCTATCTCTTCGCCGGCTCCGCCGTCCTCGGGGCGGCCGCCACTGCGACGATCGCCGCGGGCGTCGACAGCCTCGTCCCGGCCGTCGCGCTCCGCTTTCTGACGGGGGTGGCGCTCGCGGGGGTGTACCCGCCGGGCATGAAGATGATTGCGGGGTGGTTCCGGACCGGTCGGGGGTTCGCCATCGGGGTGCTCGTGGGGGCCGTCGCCGTCGGTTCGGCGATTCCCCACCTCCTCCGGGCCGTCGCTGGCGGCGTCGCACACCCCCGGCTCGTGCTGTTGCAGGCGTCCGCCCTCGCCGTCGTCGGGGGGTTGCTGGTCCTGTTCGTCACCGACGGTCCCTACCAGTCGCCCGCCGCTCCGTTCGATCCGGGTGCAGTGGGGCGGATTCTCCGCGACCGGGGGACGCTCCTCGCGAACGCCGGCTACTTCGGCCACATGTGGGAGCTGTTCTCCGTCTGGACGTGGATTCCGGCCTACCTCCTCGCCAGTTTCGAGGCGTCGGGACAGGCCGCCGCGGGCGACGTCGCGGGCGTCGTCACCTTCGCCACTATTGCCGCCGGCGGTCTCGGTGCCGGCGTGGCAGGACTGGCGGCCGACCGCTGGGGTCGGACGACGGTGACCAGCCTCAGCATGGTCGTGAGCGGGCTGAGCTGTCTGGCCGCCGGGGCGCTGTTCGGTGCACCGCTCGTCGTGCTCGTGCCGTTCTGCCTCCTCTGGGGCGTCGCCGTCGTCGCCGACTCCGCCCAGTTCTCCGCGTGCGTGACCGAACTCGCGGACGCGAGCTACGTCGGCACGGCGCTGACGCTCCAGACCGCACTCGGCTTCCTGCTCACGGTGGTGACGATCCAGCTGGTTCCGCTCGTCGCCGCCGCGGTGGGGTGGCGCTGGGCGTTCGCTCCGGTGGCGATCGGCCCCGCCTTCGGCACGCTCGCGATGCTCCGCCTCCGGTCGCTACCCGAGGCTCGACGGCTGGCCGGAGGCCACCGCTGACGCGTCGGACCAGGGCCCGTTCGAGCTCACGGGGTCGTTCGAGCCCCCGGCTCTGCCGGTCGGTACGAGTCAGTCCCTCCGGACGCCGGCGACTCCGCGGTAGTGGTCGTGGACGGTCACGCGCCCGCTTCCGAGCGTCGCGGCCTTCTCCCGCAGCCGTTCGACGAGTTCCTCCCCCGGCCGTCCGTAGACGTCGATGGTCTCGAGGTCGATGAACTCCCCTATCGGCGGGAACTCGGGCCCAGCGACCACCATGTGGAACGCCAGCGACGCCGGGTCGGCGTGCTCGTGTATCACGGTCATCCGCGCGCCGTCGTCGCTGAAGTAGACGTCGTACGACAGTATCTCGGGCTCGTTCGCCTCGACGAACGCTACCAGGTCGGCCATCGCCGTTCTGAGCTCGTCCTCCTTGCCCGCTCGTACCGCCGAGCTGTCGACGTACACGATGCGGTCGGTCATCGCTCCACCCCGCCGAGACCGCTGTCACTGAGCATCACGTCTCGCCGCCGTGTGACTACGTCCCACAGCGGCATAGCCGTGTCTGTGGGACGACTGGACCGCTCCGCCCCCCTCACGGTACGGGGAGTCGACGGAACCCGGTACTCCGGACGGGAGTCGACGGGGCAGAGGGGACCGCCTGCGGTCACGGCCGCGAGCGGTCACACGAACGGGTCGCCCAGCGCGAACAGGAGGGCGCGGTCGACGACGGCGACAAGTGCGAACGCGCCCGCCAGCACGGGCATCCCCGCAAGGAAGAGCGCGACGGCCGCCGCGGCGAAGACGACCGCTTCGAGCAACAGACGCGCCGGTCCCGGCAGTCGTCTCGGCGCGGCGGGGGAGCCGAAGAGTCCCCACACGGCGGCAGCGACGAGCGGTGCACCGAGCGCGAGCGCGTACCGGGTAACGCCGTCGCCGGTCCGGAACCCCCAGTACCCGAGCGCCAGCAGCGCGCAGACCTCGAGGACGAATCTGACGCCGGCGACGGCCACCTCGACCGGGCGGGGAGCGTCTACCGACACCGTGGCCCCCGCTCTGTCGACACCGGTTGCAACCGGACCTGTCCGGTCGGTGCGAGTCTCCGCCGGCTTCGTCGGACTGTCACTGGTCTACGGACGGTCCACAGCTACAAATACCCGGCACCGTCGAACGCTCCGGTGACCGGTCGGTGTGAGATACAGCGGGTGGCTCGGTCACTTCGCACCGGGGTCCGTCCGGAACTCGAATCGGGCTCCTCCCGGACTGCTCTCTGTGATACTCACTGTCCACCCCTCGGACTCGGTCGTGTTCTTGACGCTTTTCAACCCAATTCCGGTGCCCTCGTCTTTCGTGGAGTGGTGCCACTCGAAGACGTCCTCCCGGGCGTCCGGCGGAATCCCTGGCCCGTCGTCTTCGACGAAAAACCCCTCGTCCTCGAGTGCCCCAACGCCGACATTCACGGTCTCTCCCCCGTGTTCGACCGAATTTCGAAACAGGTTCGTCAGCAATCGCTCGAGGCGGCCTTCGTCTGCCTCGACGACGAGACCGGCTTCGATCTCCGGCTCGGGGCCGATCGGGTTTACCCGGTGCCAGACGTTCGCCGCCAGCTCAGAGAGGTCGACCTCGGAGACCTCGCCGGGCGCGCTGTCGTCCCGTGAGATGGCGAGGACGTCCGTGATGACGGTATCGATTCGGGTGATTGCGTCGGCAATCGCCTCGAGATGTCGTTCCCGGTCGTCCGGATCGGTACGCTTCGCGAGCAGGTCGACGTGCCCGTGGGCGACCTCGACCGGGTTTTTCAGATCGTGGGAGAGGACGCCGGCGAACTCGTTCAACCGCTCCTTCTGGTGTGAGAGTTTCCGCTCGAACTCCCACCGCTCGGTGATGTCGCGGAGCACCGAGAGGTGCTTTCCCGGGAGGACGTTCGTGGTCGCGTGGTACTCGGCGACTCGCACCGTGCCGTCCGGCCGTTCGACGGGATAGAGCCCGCGCTCTTCAGTGCTGGCTTTGAACGACTCCCACGCGGTGTCGAAATCGAAGTCGTCGTAGGTGAAGTCCGCCGCAGTCTTGCCGAGGAGTTCGTTTTCGGCGCGGCCGAACAGCTCGCAGGTGGCGGAGTTGACGTTCAGGTAGGTACCATCGTCGTCCGCGAGAATCATCGCGTCCGACGCCTGCTCGAAGACGGACTGGAACCGGGCGCGTTCCACCTGCAACTGCTGTTCGGTTCGGTACTGTTCGACGGCGTTGAGAACGCGATTGGCGAGCACGGAGTAGTGGTCCGTCCCGGTTTCCTTCTGCATGTACTCCGTGACGCCCTTCGAGATCGCCTCACTGGCGATCTCCTCGCTCCCTTTGCCGGTGTACAGGATGAACGGTATGGCCGGATCTCGCTGGCGGACCGCGTCGAGAAATTCGAGTCCGGTCATGGTCGGCATGTCGTAGTCGCTCACTATCGCATCGACGTCTGCTTCCTCGGCGTACGCGAGCCCCGCCTCGACGCGTTCTTTCGGAACCGCTGTGATGGCGCTGTGAGCCGATTCGAGGAACGTTCCCACGAGCTCCGCGAGTCCCTCTTCGTCGTCCACGCACAGGACGTGAACCGAGTCCGACTCTGAAATCGCCATGGAATTTAAAAATTATTGAGACATATCAACCTGTGGATTGCACGCCGAGCGTCCGAACGCGCTCTAGCTGACCGCGGTACCT
>JBDGSQ010000004.1:6380-16766 GCA_042217455.1 Haloferacaceae archaeon
CCGAACTCCCACCGGTCGCGGTAGGCGTCCCGCAGGCGACGGCGGAGTCCCGGCACCGAGACCAGTCGCGCGAGGAGCCGCGGGTGCCTGACGAGGCGGGCGTAGACGCGCCTCGGCCGCCGGGTCACGTCCGCGACGGTGAGGCCGTCTATCGCAGCGGCGACGTCGGCGATGAGTTCCGGGTCGTCGGTCTCTGCGAAGACCCCTCGCATGAGCGTCGCGAGCCGGTACTCCGAGCGCATCGTCTCGTAGAGCCGCGACGGGTACGACTCCTCGCGGCCCGCCTCGACGAGGTCGGCGAGCAGATAGGCGGAGCGTATCGCCTGTGCGATGCCCTCCCCCTGGTAGCGGTTGGCGATGCCGGCGGCGTCGCCGACGAGGAAGACGCCCGGGTCGGGGTGAGTGCGCCCGGGGTGGAGACTCGGTCCCTGCGGGATGGTGTAGACGTTCGTGTCGGCGCGGTCCGGGCGGGGCACGCCGGCGCGGTCGCAGGCCTCCCACAGCGCCTCCATGTAATCGTCGGGGCGGTGGTCTTCGGCCCACCCGATGCCGACGTTCGCTCGTCGCTCGCTCTTGGGAAAGGCCCAGAGGTAGCCCATGTACCCCTCGAAGACGATGCTGGGGTAGTCGAGCAGGTCCCCGAAGTCGCCGGTCACGTCGGCGTTGAGCGCGACGATGTCGCCGGTGTAGGCGTCCGTCTCGCCGCGGGCCTTCGTCGACAGCGACGGCTGTCCGGTGGCGTCGACGACGTAGTCGTACGCGTCAACCAGTTCGCGGTACCGACCCACCGAGACGTTCGCGCCCTCCGAGACGGTCACCGCGTCGTCCTCGCGGAGCCTGTCCGCCCACCGACGCTCGACGGCGTTCCGGTCGGTGACGTACCCGTCCTCGACGCCGATTCGGGCGACGGTCAGCGGCGTCGCGTCCTGCGCACGGCTGGTCGACCGGTAGAACTCCACGTCGAACCCCGAGACGGGATTGACGAAGCCGTTCTCGGGCGTCTTCGCGAGCGGCACCAGCGACGCCTCGTTCATCGCCTCGCCGCAGTTGACTCGCTTCTCGCCGTAGCGCTGTCGCTCGAAGAGGTGGACGTCTGCGAACGACCGGAACCGCTCTGCGGCGGCGAGACCGGCGACCGCACCGCCGAGAACCGCGACGCTCGGGCGGGCCTCCCCGTGCTGCGCGTCGGTCATACTCGAATTGACAGGTACGGAACGGGTATAGGTTGTCGGTCCCGGAGGCCGGTCGTCGACGAGCCGACAGGCGCCGGCAGCCGGGTGCCCGACGGACGGCGGCGGAACCCGGGTCGTCAGAACTCGTCGAACTCGTCTGCGAGCGACTCGAGCGAGTCGCGGTGTTCGGTCGTGTGCGGGGCGGTCAGCGGCGAGACGCTCACGCGGCCCTCGACGATCGCCCGCCGGTCGGTGCCCTCGGGGTCGGGGATGTCGCCCTCGCGCATCCGCTCCCAGACCCGGTCGGTGAGCCTGATACAGTCGCCGTCGCGGTCTGCGGTCATGTCGTACAGGGTCGAGGGCGTCGTTATCTCCATCTCGACCGGTCCGCCGCCGGGCATCGGCGCGTTCACGTTGAGATACTCGGCCTGCTCGAACGCCCCCGCCCCCCGCGCGCGTTCGACGAGGAAGGACGCGGCCCGCGCGGCGACGCGGTAGTCAGCGGGGTCGCTCGCCTGCTCCCGCCAGTCTGTCGACCCGGTCACCGGAACGTAGAGCGAGACGGCGATGGCCGGCACGTCGAAGAAGGCGGCCTCGACTGCGGCGCTGACGGTGCCCGAGCGTCCGAGGACGTACGCCCCGAGGTTCGCCCCCTTGTTGATGCCGGAGACGACGAGGTCCACGTCGGGACAGAGCGACTCGAGTCCGGCGACCGTACAGTCCGCCGGCGTCCCCTCTATCGCGTACCCGAGTTCGTGCTCGGTGACGGCGACCTGCGTCGACATCGCGCGGCCCACGGCGCTCTGGTCGCCGGCGGGAGCCACTGCGGTGACGTCCGCGAACTCGGAGAGTTCGTCGTAGAGCGCCCGGAATCCGACGCTGTCGATGCCGTCGTCGTTGGTGAGGAGGAGGTGGGGACGGTCCATGCCCTGCCCACCGTGGGAGCGTCCAAAAGGTCACCGTTTGCGGACGCTCGGGCGGTGCGGTGCGCGCCGTTTGCGGCGGTTCGGTGACCACGGGGGAGGTAGCGGTGGAATATCGGCCGTGACAGGTCCGACGTGGGTGTGCCGGCGGCGATTTCGCTCCGGGCCGTCAAAGGGAAGGACTATCATTTCCGAATTCATACGGCCTCCCATGGAGCGAGACGAGACGTCCAGTCTTGTGACGCGAAGAGGCGTTCTCCGCGGTGCAGCGGCCGGAGCCACCCTCGCCGGTGCGGCGGCACCAGCGGCCGCCCAGTCTGTAGACTACGGCGGGTGGCTCGACGACGTCGGGAACTACGACGGGACCACCGTCGACAAGACCGGTCAGGAGGAAGTGACAATCAACGTCGGCGCGGAGGGCAACGGCGGGAACTTCGCCTTCGACCCGCCGGCCGTGCAGGTCGACCCCGGGACGAAAGTCACCTGGGAGTGGACCGGCAACGGCGGCCAGCACAACGTCAGTGCCGAGTCCGGCGGCGACTTCGAGAGCAAACTCACCGCCACCTCGGGGTTCACCTTCTCCCAGACCTTCGAGGAGAGCGGCATCGTCACGTACTTCTGCCAGCCCCACCGCTCGCTCGGCATGAAAGGCGCCATCGCCGTCGGCGACGTCGGCGGCGGCGGTGGCGGCGGCGGTGGAGGCGGAGGCGGCGGTGGCGGCGGCCCCCCGTCGGTTCCGGACTCGGCGAAGAGTCTCGCCATCGCGACCGGGTCCGCGATGGTGACGGTCCTCGCACTCGCCTACTTCTTCATCAAGTACGGCGGCGACTACGGCGAGACCGGCGACCGGGCCGCCTGAGCCCGGGACCGGCCGCCGACACGCCCCGCCGGCGCTGACGCCCGCGAGCGCGGTCTACGTTGTCTCACGGTTCGGTTCGCGAGGCGTCGCCCCGAGTGTCCGCTGCGATATCGCCGGGAGCAGTCGCCCCGAGTCGCCTGACGCGACACGGCGAACCACGCCACGCGACACACGGTCGGTCGCCCGGCTCAGGCCGCGACGACGTCGACGACCGTCTCGCCGTCGACGACGAGGTTGTAGGCGCCCTCGTCGTCGTTCCAGAGGACGAGGGCGTTCTCGAATCGGAGGACCGACCCGTAAGGAGCGCGCCGCAGGTCGCCGTTCAGCGACGACTCCCGCGTGAGGACCGCGTAGTGTTCGACCCGCTCGCTCCCGTCGCTCACCTTGTAGACCGCGTTGTCGCCGTCGCTCAGGTCGTGGCTCGACTTCACGGCGAGGAGGTCGACCCGGTTCGTCACGTGGCGCTCCATCGCGGCCATCCGGGCGGACCGCTCGGGGTCGGCCTCGACGTCGAACCGCCGCGTCCCGTCGAGGCGGAGGACGACGTGTGAGAACTGGACCGTCTCGTTCAGGAACGTGCCGGGGTCGTCGCCGGCCTCGTCGAGTCGGCGCTGGCAGGGCGGCGCCTCTATCTCCGGTCGGACGTCGAAGGACCAGCAGCGGTCCGACGGCGACTCGCCCGGCCAGAGTCTGAGCGTCGGCGAGTAGACGGTCACCTCGCGGTCCCTCCCGTCCTCGCCGCGGTTCCGGTCCGCGACGGCGCGCTCTACCTCCCGCAGTCCGGTGCTCGTGTTCAGGTCGGCGGGGGCGAGCGCCACCACCGACCCGTCGTCGGCGAGGGCGTCGAGGTACCGGTCGACGACCGAGACGGGGTCGTCGAGTTCGCTCAGGACGTTCGCGAACAGCACGAGGTCGAACGCCCCGTCGGGGTCGTGGGCCTCGGCCGTCTCCTCGTGTACCGTCGTCCGGACGTTCCGGCGTGTCTCGTCGAGCATCCGGTCGAGCACTGTCGCCGCGGCGCTCGGTTCGACCGCGTGGTAGTCGACCAGCGCCTCCCCGGGGAGGTAATCGTGCAGGCCGAGGGCCGGTCCGCCGACGCCCGCGCCGACGTCGAGAACCCGGAGCGGGTACGTGAGCAGGCCGCGCGCGGTCAGGTCGTCGAGGACGTACCCGACCGCGGCGTAGTAGTCGGGCAGGTGGTAGACGGCGTAGCCGAGCGCGGCCGTCTCGTCGTACTCGACCGGGTTCTCGTAGTAGTAGTCCGTCTTCAGGCGGCGGATGGCCGCCCGGAGCGTGTCGCCACTCTCGCCGGTGTGCCAGTTCGCGCCGAACCGCTCGACGAGGAGGTCCTCGAGGGCGGAGGCGTACCGCTCCGGGAACGCCGTCGGCGACCACCCCGGCGGCGACACCGTCCCCTCCGCGGCGGGGACGAAGGTGCCGTCCTCGCACTCGAACAGGCCGAGGTCGAATGCCTCCTCCCGGAGCACCTGCCTGACGACCGCCGGGTGCGGCTGGTCCGTCACGTACTCGGCTATCTCCGCCGGGTCGACCGGGCGGACGTTCCGGAGGTACTTCGCGTTGTCCCGGACCGACTGGCGGTCGATCACTCCCGCTCTCCCCCGCACTCGCTGTCTGGCCCTCTCCCGCGTTCTCCGGGCTCTCTCCCGCGCTCTCCGTCGTGTCTTCGCACGCGGTCGGTTTCGCTCTCGCTCTCGCGCTGTCGCTCCCGGTCCGTCGACCCGCCACGGTGCTGCGAACCGGGGCCGGCCTCGCGGTACAGGCGGTCGAAGGTCGTTCCCTCGGCGTCAGCGACGCGGGCGGCCGCCTCGGCGACCCGTCCCGCCCCGTCGAAGGACTCCTGAATCTCCCGGTAGACCCGCGGCGTCCCGCTCGTGACGGTGTCGACGAGGTCCCCGAGGGCCTCCGAGACGGGCGTGCTGAACTCGGGACGTACCTCCGCTGCGGCGAGCGCGTACGCGAGGACGGCCGCGTGGGCGCTCGCCTGCACCGTCTCCATCGCCTCGTCGTGTTCCGTCGCCGTCGTGTCGAAGACGACGTTGCCGGCGGCGGACAGGTCCTCGCCGACCGCCCCCGTGACGGGTCCCGGCGCGTCGGCGACGGCGGCGACGTTGCCGGGGGCGTTCTCCGGCGCGAAGAGCGGGTGGAGGCTGAGTCGCTCCCGGTCGGGCAGGTGCGCCCGCATCGCCTCGACGGGGCGGCCCATCACGCCCGTGACGTCGAACATCGCCCGCTCCGCGCGGGGCGCGTACGCCTCGACGGCCCCCTCGACGGCCGAGATGGGGACGGAGAGACAGACGGCGTCGAACGACTCGTCGGTGTCCGTAGACACCGCTCTGGCGTCGAGGGCCGCGGCCGCACGCGCCGCTGTCTCCGGGTCGGCGTCGGCGAACGCGACGTCCGCGTCCACCGTCTCCGCGACCCACCGGCCCATCGACCCCGCGCCGACGACGAGCAGTTCCATCACCGACTCGTAGCCGACCGCGTTTCAAAAGGGGTTCGGTGCCGGGCAACCGCCGCTTCGTCGCAATCGCCGGGAATCCGAACCGGCCAGGCACCGCGGCGTGGCGGCAACGGTGAGCGTGTTGTGAACAGTTGGCGAACGGTCAAGGGCCTCGGGGGTGAACCGACGGGCATGTCAGGGCAACCGTTCGATGGTCGGGTCGCGTTCGTCACCGGCACCAGTCGCGGCATCGGGAAGGCGCTCGCGCTCTCGCTCGCCGACGCGGGAGCGAGCGTCGTCTCGACGGGCAAGACCGTCGAGGAGCACGAACGGCTCCCGGGGACCATCGTCGAGACGGCAGAGCAAGTGCGCGAGCGCGGCGGCGAGGCCATCTCCGTCCAGCTCGACGTGCGCGACGAGGAGAGCGTCCGGGAGGCGGTCGAGCTGACCGTCGACGAGTTCGGCCGCGTCGACTTCTGCATCAACAACGCGGGGGCAATCCACTTCGCCCCCGTCGCGGACACGCCGGCCAGTCGGTTCGACCTGCTGATGGACGTGAACGTCCGCGGGGCGTACGTCACGACCCGCGCGTGCCTCCCCTACATGCGCGAACAGGAGTACGGCCACGTCGTCACGATGTCGCCGCCGCTCGGCATGCGCGAGGCGCCCGGGAAAGCGCCGTACGCCTACTCGAAACTCGGGATGACGTTCCTCGCGAACTCGCTGGCGGCCGAACTCTCGGGCGAACCCGTCGGCGTCAATTCGCTCTGGCCGGTGGCGGCCATCGAGACGGAGGCGACACGCCACTTCGAGATGGGGCGACCGGAGGACTGGCGGACGCCCGAGATCGTCTGCGACGCGGTCTCGGAGATTCTCTCGCGGGACCCCGCCGAGTTCTCCGGGAACGAACTCTACGACGAGGACCTGCTGCGCGAGGCCGGCGTCGAGGACTTCTCGCAGTACGCCGTCGTCGAGGGCAGCGACCCCGGTCCCTCCTCGGCGCGCCTGTTCGACCCCGACTACGAGCGGCCGGAGTGAGTTCCGCCGCCTTCGGTCCACGACCGAACTGAATCGCCGCCCTCAGTCCACGACCAGTTCGACCGGGTAGTCCGTGAGGTTCTCGTACCCGTCCTCGGTGACGACGAGGAAGTCCTCGATGCGGACGCCGCCGAAGGCCGGGTCGTAGAGGCCGGGTTCGATGGTGATGGCGTGGCCCGGTCGCAACTCCTCGCCGTCGGGGGCGACGCGGGGCTTCTCGTGGACGTCGAGGCCGACGCCGTGGCCGGTGCTGTGGATGAACCCCGTCTCGGTCGTCGGGTCCGACCGGAGCGTGGGGTAGCTGCGGTCCTCGTAGACGTCGCAGACGGCGTCGTGGACCTCCTCCCCCGTCGCGCCGGGTTCGACCGCCGCGAGGGCCGCCTCGAACGCCTCCGCCGTGACGTCGTAGGCCTCGCGGACCTCCTCCGAGGGGGTGCCCTTCAGGAACGTCCGCGTCATGTCGGCGTGGTACTTGCTCTCCTTGTCGCGCGGGAAGATGTCGACGACGATCGGCTCGTCGGCTTCGAGCGGGCCGCTCCCCCTGTTGTGCGGGTCCGCGGCGTCGACGCCGCAGGCGACGATGGTCTCGTCGAGGGCGCACCCGTTCCGCAGGAGCGTCACCTCTATCTCCTCTCTGACGCGCTCTGCGGTGAGCGGTCCCTCGTCGGTGTGGAGGACGCCGTTCACGACGTCGGCCGCACGGAGGAGGTCCTCCGCGGCCGCCATCGCGGCCTCGTTCGCGGTCTGGGCCCTCCGCAGGTGCGCCACCTCCTCGTCTGTCTTCACCGCGCGCACGTCGGCGACGACGTCGTCGTCCTCGGCCTCGACTGTCACCCCCCGCTCGCGGAGGCCGTCTGCGGTGCCGAGGGGAAACCGTGCCGGGGAGACGACGGCGTCGACGCCGCGGTCTGCGAGGAACGCCGCCACGGTCCGCGCCTTCCCGCCTCGCTGCCCGTGCTCCTCGACCCGCGCGCGGAAGTCGTAGTCGGCGAGGCGGGCGACCGAGTCCGCCCGGCTCTCCTTTCTCGCGCGGCCGAACTCCAGTCCGGAGACGAGCAGGTGCGTCTCGCCGCCGGCCCGCAGCGTCACGAACGGGTCCGGCGCGTCGAAGCCAGAGACGTAGCGCTGATTCGAGTCGGTGCTCGCTGCGTCGAGCAGGTAGCCGTCCGCGTGCTGTTCGCGCACGTAGTCGTCGAGCGGAGAGAGGTCCGGGTCCATAGAGACACGCGGCCCGGACGACTGAAGGCAGTTTCGCCCGGCCCCCGAGACGTGGGTCGCGCGTGCCCGACTCCCCGCCGGACGGGGGGCGGGCGGCCGGTACGCTCATACCCCGCCCGGTAGACGATTCGTGTATGAACGTAGACGTCAGTCCCTCCCGGATACGGGGCGTCGTGCAGGCACCGCCGTCGAAGAGTTACACGCACCGCGCCGTCCTCGCGGCGGGCTACAGCAACGGCGCGCTCGTCAGAGACGCGCTGGTGAGCGCCGACACGCGGGCGACGATGGGGGCGGTCGACCGCTTCGGCGGCGACTTCGAGGTGGACGGCAGCACCGTCGACGTGACCGGATTCGGCGGCCGACCCGACGTGCCGGCTGACGTCGTCGACTGCGAGAACAGCGGGACGACGATGCGACTGGTCACCGCCTGCGCGGCGCTGGCCGACGGCCTCACCGTGCTGACCGGGGACGCCTCGCTCCGCTCCCGGCCGCAGGGACCGCTCCTCGACGCCGTCGCGCAACTGGACGGCCGGGCGGAGAGCACCCGCGGGAACGGGCAGGCGCCGCTGGTCGTCGGGGGTCCCGTCGCCGGCGGCACCGTCTCCATCCCGGGCGACGTCTCCTCGCAGTTCATCTCCGCGCTCCTGATGGCCGGCGGGGTCACCGAGGAGGGAATCGAGGTCGAACTGGAGACCGAACTCAAGTCCGCGCCCTACGTCGACATCACGGTGGAGGTGCTCGACGCGTTCGGTGTCGAGGCCGCGCGCACCGCCCGCGGGTTCGCCGTCGAGGGCGGCCAGTCCTACGAACCCGAGGAGGGCGAGTACCGCGTCCCCGGCGACTTCTCCTCTCTCTCCTACCTGCTCGC
Source organism: Haloferacaceae archaeon (assembly GCA_042217455.1). Lineage (GTDB taxonomy): Archaea > Halobacteriota > Halobacteria > Halobacteriales > Haloferacaceae > JBDGSQ01. The sequence goes on from JBDGSQ010000004.1 coordinate 14,920, forward strand.
CGCCGGAGCCGTCGCCGCTGCCGACGACGGAGAGGTCGTCATCTCGGGCGCGCACCCGAGCGCGCAGGGCGACACCGCCATCGTCGACGTGGTAGAGCGGATGGGCGGCGACGTGGACTGGGACCGCGACAACGGCCAGCTCGCGGTCCGGAAGTCGGCGCTCTCGGGGACCACCGTCGACGTCGGCGACACCCCCGACCTCCTGCCGACCATCGCCACGCTGGGAGCCGTCGCAGACGGCGAGACCCGCATCGAGAACTGCGAGCACGTCCGGTACAAGGAGACAGACCGGGTGAGCGCGATGGCCGAGGAGCTGACGAAACTCGGCGCGAGCGTCACCGAGGAGGAGGCGACGCTCACCGTCCACGGCGACGACTCGGACCTCGCGGGCGCGACAGTCGACGGCCGCGGCGACCACCGCATCGTCATGGCGCTCACGGTCGCCGGCCTCGTCGCCGAGGGAACGACCACCGTCGAGGGCGCGGAACACGTCGACGTCTCCTTCCCCGAGTTCTTCGACGCGCTCTACGGGCTGGGAGCCAGCGTGAACCGATAGCCGACCGTGATACGCCACGACGTCGCCGCGGACCTGCGCGGGAGGCGCTCGTCGGACGGGTACCTCCTCCCGAGCTACGACGACTACTGTTTCGGCGGGGTCACGGCCACGGCGGCGTCGGTACTGGGCGTCGACCTCGGGAGGACGCTCCCGGCCGACGTCTTCGAGGGCGTGGAGACGGACGTCCGCAACGTCGTGGTCGTCCTCGTCGACGGGTTCGGCTTCGGGCGGTTCGTCGACCTGCGGGACGACCACCCGTTCCTCGACGCCCTCGCCTCCCGCGGGACGGTGACGCCGCTCACCTCGATGTACCCCTCCGAGACGGCGGCCGCCGTCACGACGCTCCACACCGCGTCCCTGCCGGTCGAGCACGGACTGCTCGGCTGGAACCTCTACGTCGAGGAGGCGGACCTCGTGTTCCAGCCGCTCCCGTTCCGGACGCCCGACGGCCGGAACCCCGCGGACGTCGCCGGCCGCGAACTCGACGGCGACCTCGTCGTCGCCGCGGACCCGGTCTACCCGACGCTCCGACGCGAGGGCGTCTCGCCGACGACCATCCAGCCGAGCGGGACCGTCGGGACGCCCTACTCCTCGCACACTCTCGCGGGCGCCCAGCAACTCGGTTACAGCAACGTCCCGGACGCGGCGCTGAAACTCCGCCAGCGGCTCGAAGCCGACGGCGACGACCGCCGGTACGTCCTCGGGTACGTGCCGACCGTCGACTCGGCGGCCCACCGCGAGGGCGTCCGGTCGGACCGCTACCGGTCGCAGGCGCTCGCGGTCTGTGACGTCCTGCGGCGGGAGCTGGTCGACTCGCTCGACCCGGACGTCGCAGCCGAGACGCTCCTCGTGCTCACGGCCGACCACGGCCTCCTCGACACCGACCCGGCCGAGCAGGTGGACCTCCTCGGATTCGACGTCGTCGCCGACAGCCTCCGAACCGACGCCGCGGGCGAGCCGATTCCGCCGGTCGGCAGTCCGCGGAACGTCCACCTGCACCTGCGCGAGGGGACCGCAGCGACGGTCCGGGACGCCCTGTCGGCGCGCCTCGACGCGCGGGTGTACACCCGCGGTGAGGCCCTCGACGCCGGCCTGTTCGGCGACGCCGCACCCGGCCCCACGTTCGAGCGCCGGTGCGGCGACGTGGTGCTCACGCACCGGTCCCGGCAGGTCTGGTACGACGACCCGAACCGGTCGTCGTTCGTCGGCGTCCACGGCGGCCTCCACCCCGACGAGATGCTGGTCCCCTTCGCGGCCGTTCGCCTCGGCGACCTGCAGTGACCGTCCGGAA
>JBDGSQ010000135.1:0-16744 GCA_042217455.1 Haloferacaceae archaeon
AGGACCTGAGCCTTCCAAGCTCATGGCCCGGGTTCAAATCCCGGCCGGCGCATTTTCTGCCGAACGGAGTGAGGCGAAAATCGCGAGGGGGGATTTGAACTAGACGAGTCGCAGCCCGCGAGCGAAGCGAGCGGGAACGTCTCGGCGTAGTTCACAATCCCGGCCGGCACATATCGTCTGGCTGTTCCGTACCGCCTCTCTCGAGCGTTCCCCAGCAGAACTGGCTCCTGCGTCGGTATCGTCGAGGAATTACCCGAATAGCCCTCCTCCGCCAAAGAGACCGCCGCCTCCTCGAAGGTCGTCAGGGTCCTTTCCGTAGTTCTCTTTCTTCTTATGGATGAACGTGACCTCACCACCCTGCTCGAATCCGAGTCCCATCCCCTGTCCACCTTCGTACTTGTTCTTCAGATCGCGCCATCCGTCGATGTCTTTGATCCCGCAGGCACAGACGATGACGTACGGATAGTTGTCGAGGTAGTCTTCTATTTGGCCTCGCAGTTTCTTCGTCTGGCTGTTAGTCAGGTCGCGTTTCAGCTCTATACCCACGGTGTCATCGACGGCAATGTCCGCGTAGCTTTTCCCTCTTTCAGTTGAGACAACGTGCTCGTGGCCTACTCCCCCCCCCAGCCCCAACGAGTTCCCTCCACTCGACTCGTTGAGGTGGTGGTCGAGGAAGTCCTGCAGTTCGCTCTGAAACTTCCGTTCGTGTCCGTAGGTTTCCTTCGGAATCCAGTACTCGACCAGATCGAGTACTTCCTCGTACAGTTGCTGACCTCCACCCATCATACTGACATCTGATATGCCTGTAATCTAATATCTACCCCTGCCGCTAGCTCGGTATCGGTTGACTTCCCCCAGCGAGCTATCGACCGGCGCCACCTCGGTCCAGTGCAGTCCGAAGAAAGCGAGTGTCGAAGGGACCGCGTTCGGCGACGCCGGTGGCGACGTGAGCACGCGGTGGTGTGCGCCGATTCGGCTCCTCGTCGGGTGGCGAACCGGGCGTTGTCTGTGTTCGCGCGTCAGGCGGTCGACTCGTTCTGCGTGGTCGACTCTGACGGCGCCATCTGGAGCCACGGGTCGAAGTGGACGTTCGAGACGCCCGACTCGTTGGCGTCGGTGGACTCGGTGACGCGGTCGCCCGCCCCGTCGGCGAGTTCGCCGGTCACGGGGTCCTGGAAGGGAGCGTCGGCGTCGTCGACGCTCGCGGGTCCGTCGTCTGCGCCCCAGTAGTTCCGGGTCGCGTTGACGACGTTCCGTCCCTGATTTCTGAGGCCGACGCCGTTCCCGGCGATGGTGTTCCCGTGGACGTCCACGAGTTCACCGCCCTCGGGACCGGGACCGCAGGTCCGGGACGCCTCGACGTGGACGCCGTCGGTGTTGTTCGAGATGTCGTTGTCGACGACGTCGAGCTGACTCGCGGTGGACACCACGTAGACGCCCTCTTCGTCTCTCCGCATCGTGTTGTTCCGGACCACGTTCGCGTCGCCCTGCTCACCCACGGTGCCGACGTTGACGCCGTACTTGTTCACCGAGAGGGTGTTGCCGGCGACGACGGTGCCGGTGGTTCTGCCGCGGAGGATGACCCCGTTGAACGCGACGGTGACGTCGTTGTCGCGGACGGTCACGTCCGTGGACGAGTCGACGTAGATGGCTCTCCCCATCTGTGCGCCGAGGTCGCGACCGGCCCAGTCGCCCGTCCCGCCGAGGGTCGACCCGGCGACGGTCACGTTCGACGACCGGGAGACTCTGACGCCGGACTCCCAGGACTGGAGGTCGCTGTCACTGACCTCCGCGTTCCGGACGTTCTCGAATCGGATGCCGGACGCGCTGCCGGCGGCGTTCTGGGAGACGCCGGTCCCGGTCAGGTTGGCGTCGCTGACGGTCACGCCCGTCGAGTTCTTCGCGACGACGCCCGCCCAGCCGCTGTCGACGGTGAGGCCCGTGACGGTGACGTCGCTCGCGTTGGCGACGTCCACCGACCGGCCCGCGAGCGCGTGGGCCGCGCCCCAGTCGACGGTGGTGAGGTCGGAGACGGTGAGGTTGTCGACGCCGGTGGCCTGCACCGCGTACGGCGTCTCGTACCCGTCGCCGTCTTCGGTCAGCGTCATCGAGTGACCGTTGCCGTCGACGACGACGTCGTCCGACTGCACGACGATACAGGCGTCGGGCGAGGACGACGTGTCGCTGATGTCCGACCCGAGTTCGTAGACGCCCGGTTCGGTGATGGTGGTACAGGAGTCTATCTGCTGCTCCGAGGCGGTGCCGACTGCGGGGCTCACGACCCCGACGAATCCCGTGGCGACGACAAGTACAGCAACTGTGATCGCGTACACGTTCCTCTTGTTCATCGTACTCTGCAGGACCGACGGAGGGCCATCGCGTCCTGCGGTGGAACCGACAGACGGCCGTCACTCTACTATGGGCCTGCTAAATCGACGTTCACGTCGCCACCCCGGTGCCGGGTCGAGCCGGGTGGACGAATCCCGTGAGGGCGGCGCCGTCCGGGAGATAACCTCGGCGAAAACCCCTCGACTGCTGGAGCGTTCAGATGATACCGGACAAACACATCAACGTATATATTAATATTGGCTGACGACGTAGAGGAGTCGACCATGACCGGACTCGTACCCCTGTTCCCCGGCGTCCCCGGCGGCCCAGAGCTGATGATCATCCTCCTCATCGTCGTCCTCCTGTTCGGCGCGAACAAGGTCCCGCAACTGGCCCGGGCCAGCGGACAGGCCATGGGCGAGTTCAGGCGCGGCCGCGACGACATAGAGCGCGAGATACGCGAGGGCGAGACGCGCTCGTCGACCGCAGAGCCCGCAGAGACCGCAGACGAGACCGCGTGACCACGTCGGCTCGGTGACTCGACACCCCCCGTTTTACTTTCCGTACCCGTTCCCCCCGAGCGAGAGGCGTCCCCCGTTCTCTGCGCGACGCTCGTCAGCACGCACCGTCAGTCGCCGACGGTCGGCTCCGCGACGTCGGCCGCCTCGTAGCGGACGTAGGTGAAGACGAAGACGCCGGTCGCAAAGAGGATGAACGCCGAGGCGGTGAGAAACGCCGCCTCGTTCGAGACGAAGTCCTTGATGAGGCCGACCGCGACCGGTCCCGATATCTGCCCGACCTTCCACGAGATGGACCGCAGCGACATGCTGGAGGCGACGGCGTCGAACCGCTCGCCCTCCTCTACGAACAGCGTCATGCTCGCGGGGAGTCTGAGGCTGTCTGCGACCCCGAGGAGGGCGTACGCGCCGAACAGCGTGAAGAACGCGCCCCCGAGGACCTGCGAGTCGCCGAACGCGTGGAAGGTGATGGGGTCGACGGCCCCCTCGAAGTACGTCGAGAGCGGAATGAGCGCGACCCCGATGCCGTAGAGGAGCGCGCCGGCGGCGACGAAGTGAGCCTTCTTCCCGATCTCGTCGGTCAGATTGCCGACGTAGCCCTGCAGCACCGACTTCGTCAGCTTCCCGCCGGCGAGAATCCAGCCGATGGCGAAGGCGTTGATGCCGAACTCCTTCCGGGCGAGGATGGGCAGGAAGATGATGACCGCCATCTTCCCGACGCTGAAGGCGACCCGAAAGAGCACGAGCGCCCGGATCATCGGGAGCCCGAGGAGGTTCCGCAGGGTCTCCAGTCCCGTGGCCTCGTCGGGGTCTTTCTTCCCGCCGGGGTTGTCCCGGAGAAAGAAGAACACGAGGGTGAACGCGCCGATGGTGACCGCCGTGAGCACGACGTACGTGAACGTGAAGCCGTGGGCGTAGAGGAGGTAGCCGCCGACGAGGTCGCCCGCGAGACTCGAGAACGCCGCGACCTGATTGTACGACCCGAGCCAGCGACCGCTGGCGTCGTCGGGACTGATTTCGCCGACGACCGTCGACCCCGTTATCCAGAGGATGCTCGCGCCGAGCCCCTGCACGATGCGGACGAGGATGATGTGCACGGGACTCTGGACCAGCATGAACCCGACGAAGACGAAGACGTTGATGAGCAGTCCCGCGAGCAGGTAGCGCTTGGCGTTGCCCGTATCTATCTTCCGCCCGAGGGGGAGGACGATGAGTAGCTGGACCACCGCGAACCCCGTCCCGAACATCCCCTCGACGAACCCGGTGGTCCCGAACTGCTCTGCGTAGAGCGCGAGCGCGATGAGGATGGTCGAATACGCCTGACTCCGGGCGAACGCGGTGCCCGCGAGCGCGGCGAATTCGCGGTCCCCGAGCAGCGACAGGGAGCTCCCGAATCGTGACGACACTGTTATCGCTCTCACGGGTGGGAGACTGATAAAACTCGTCATGTAGGACGGCTGTGTCGGGCGATTAGCGGCCAGATATGCCGGGAAACGGCCGGGAGCGCCGTCGCTCGTCGGAGCGGTGACGCGTGACGAAGTACGAGTGTGGACAGCGGGATTGCCCGGCGTTCGGGCACGGGGAATCCCGGTCGCCTCCTCCACCCCGCAATCCCTCGAGCGACGCACGTCCGGCGGTCCGCTGCTCGCTTCCGCGCCTGACGGGGTACCACCGGCGAACCGTGCGGGGCGTCCCTGCGGACGCTCGCTTCGGGCCGCTGTCCCCGAGGGACGAGGCTTCTACGTTGGCTCCCGGGGCCCGCGTCCGTCTGACCGGACGCCTCCGGGTTCGGTCCCCGCTGAAGACCATGTCGCGGGTGAAAGAGCAGGGCCTAACTGCCCGACCTAGTCCATCGCTTCCTACGCCGGTGGTACATAAGGGCTTTTCGACTTACCGAGCACAGAATCGGGAGACGGCGAGGCGTCGACCGGGAGCGGCGGAGGCGACGTGGCGCAGGAGCGGCGGAGACGACGTGGCGAACCCGCGTCGACGACGACACGACGCAGGAGCGGTGACGGGGGTGACGTGGCGAACCCGCGGCGACGACGACACGACGCGGGAGCGGCGGAGACGACGTGGCGAACCCGCGTCGGCGACGATGCGACGCAGGAACGACGGAGACGACCCGCTCAGAGCACTGCGCGAGCGTACGCACCCGCACAGCCGGCGGCGAGGAGGCTCCCGGCCACGACCACCCAGCGGTGGTACTGCACCCACGCGTACCGGGCGGGGAAGCTGAACAGGAGCGTCGTGTCGACGGCGACACTCCAGATCAGCGCGAGGGCGACGCTCGCGACGCCGACGGTGACGGCGATGCCGGCGACGAGGTCCGACTCGGCCCGTCCGCGGGTGCCAGAGAGCAGGACGACGGCGTTCAGGACGCCGAGGAAGCCGACGACCGAGACGCCGACCGGTCCCGAGGCGTAGTAGTCGGCGACGCCGGGCACGCCCGCGAGGAGCAGGGCGGGGAGGAAGACGACGAGCGCGAGTAGCGCGGAGACGGCGGCACCGACCGTGGACGCGACGTACTCCGGGTCCATGCCCGGGCCTCGGAAGCGCGGGGAGTAAACTGTTCTCGTTTGCGCCCGGTCGGGCGAAGGGAAATCGGTAAGCGACTGGCCGTTGGCTCCTCCGACATGGAGCGCGTAGCGATAATCGGGGCGTCGATGACCCAGTTCGGGCAGCGCGACGCCTGGATACGAGAGTTACTGGCAGAGGCCGGGCAGGTCTGTCTCGACGACGCCGGCGTCCGCCCGGACGAACTCGACCACCTCTACGTCTCGAACATGGCCAGCGGGGAGTTCGAGGGCCAGACCGGGGTTCCGAACGCCCTCGCCCACGACCTCGCCGCGATGCCCGCCTACACGGCGCGAATCGACCAGACCAGTTCCAGCGGCGGCGCGGGCGTCTACGCCGCGTGGCAGTCGATCGCCAGCGGCGCGAGCGAGCTGACCATGCTCGTCGGCGGCGAGAAGATGACCCATCGAACGACGGCCGAGGCCACGGACGTCATCGCCTCGCTCACCCACCCCGTCGAGTACAAACACGGCGTCACCCTGCCGAGTTTCGCGGGCCTCACCGCGCGGCGCTACCTGCAGCAGTACGACGCCCCCCGCGAGAGCCTCGCGAAGGTGGCCGTCAAGAACCACCGCAACGGCGTCGACAACCCCCACGCCCAGTTCCGCAAGGAGGTCGACCTCGAGACGGTGATGGACTCGCCCGTCGTCGCCGACCCGCTTCGGCTCTACGACTTCTGTCCCATCACCGACGGCTCCGCGGCGCTCATGTTCTGTCCCGAGTCCGTCGCTCGCGAGTACGCAGACGACTACGTCGTCGTCTCGGGCATCGGCGGGGCGACGGACACCCACGTCGTCCACGAGCGCGCCGACCCGACGACGATGCGCGGGGTCGTCGAGTCCGCGGAGGTGGCCTACGAGATGGCGGACCGCGACCCCGAGGACGTCGACGTCGCCGAGCTCCACGACATGTTCACCATCCTCGAGTTCCTCCAGAGCGAGGGCCTCGGCTTCTTCGAGCAGGGCGAGGGGTGGAAGGCGGTCGAGGAAGGAGTCACCGACCGCGACGGCGACCTGCCGATAAACACCTCGGGCGGTCTGAAGTCCAAGGGCCACCCGCTCGGCGCCAGCGGCGTCGCGCAGGTGTACGAGATGTACAGACAGCTCACCGACGACGCCGGCGCGCGGCAGGTCGAGGCCGACGTCGGCCTGGCTTGCAACGTCGGCGGCTTCGGCAACTGCGTCACGACCACGATTCTGGAGCGACCACGACTATGAGCGACGACACCCCACCGATGGAAGCGTACCGGTACGCCGACGGCAGCATCACCTACCCCGGCCACCCGCTCGGTCCGGACGGCGGGGAACCGGTCGACACCGTCGACCTGAACGAGTACACCGCGGAGGTGGTCACCTGGACCACCAGCACGGCGACCCCGCCGGGCGTCCGCGCGCCGAACCACCTCGCCATCGTCGAGTTCGACGTCGACGGCGAGCCCGTCCGGGCCATCGGCCAGCTGACGACCGGCGACGTCGCCGTCGGCGACGAGGTCCGACCGGTCTACGCCGCGGAACTGCGCGACCCCGAGGCGGGAATCCGGGAACCCGACAGCCAGCGCTGGGACGGCTACCGGTTCGAACCGGTCTGACGACGCCCCCGGTCGGCGCCCCCTGCGGTTCACCGCGCCCGCTCGTCACCGGCGCTCGTCGTCGCCCCCTCCGCCCTCCGAGTCGCCTTCTCCGCTCGCCGAACCGCTCTCCTCGTTCCCCGAGTCGTCCGCTTCGCTCGCTGCCTCTGCCGTGCGCTCCTCGCGCTCCGACGACCGGTCGCCCTGCTCGCGTTCGACCTCCTCGCGGATCGTCTCCAGTTCCTCCTCTACGTTCACCTCGGAGCCGGCGTCCGTCTCGTCCTCGTACCCGGGACCTCGCTCTCCCGCGGTCCCGGCTTCGCCGCCCCGACTCACTCCCCGGGAATCGTCGCCGCTCCCCCCGTCGCCTTCCTCCGCGACGTCGATGCGGACGCCGCGGTCCCGGCTTCCGTTCCACCCTCTATCGCGCCTGTCGCGGGCGCGCCGCTCGGACCGCGCCGACTCGCTCGCTGCGATGCGCCGCTCTATCTCCTCGCTCAGCGACCGGGCCTCCTCGACGATGGAGCGGGCCTCGGAGTCGGTCGGGAGATCTGTCTCGGAGAGCGCGGTCTGTAACTCGTCGAGGCTCCGTTCGAGTCGGTCGAGAGCCGCCTCGCCGGCGACGCCGGCCGCGCCACGCGCGTCGGCGGCGGCGAGTCGCTCGCGGACGCTCCCCGTCCGGTCGCCCACGCTCCGCTCCGGGTCCGCGAGTCGGAGCACCTGCTGGAGGAGCTTCAGCGCGCGGACGTTCGCCTCCAGAATCGCGATGAGGGTCGGAATCGTGTACTCCTCGGTGAACCGGAGGAGCTCCGTCGGCGACGGCGGGCGCGGGGGCCGCATCGGGCCTCGCTCGCGGGTCGCCTCCTCCCGGAGGGCGGCTCTGAGGTCGCCGAGCGTCGATTCGAGGTCAGTGAGGAGCGAATCGAGGTCCTCGTCGCGTCGGCTCATGTCCCCCCGTAGGGCGCCAAGCGGCTTGAAGGTGGGTCAGCCCCCGCGGAGCGGCCCGCGGGCGACGGCGTCCGGGTGTCGGGTCGTCCCTCTCGTGGCGGACGACGACGCATCGGATGTCAGGTCGTCTCTCTCGTGGCGGACGACGACGCCCCGGGTGTCGGGTCGTCTCGCTCGCGAGGACCGACGCCTCAGTCGAACGTCGCCCGGCGGTACTGCGGCGGCCACTCGACGTCGACGCCGAGTTCGTGGGCCGCCTCGAGCGTCCAGTAGGGGTTCCGGAGGAACTCCCTCCCGATGATGACGAGGTCGGCGCGCTCGTTGCGGACGACGGCGTCCGCCTGCTTCGGTTCGGTGATGCCGCCCACGGTGCCGACTGCGATGTCGTCGGTCGACTCGTGAATCGCTTCCGCGAGCGGGAGCTGGTAGTTCGGACCCGTGTGGGTTATCTCCTGTGCCGGGTGGATGCCGCCCGAGGAGACGTCCACGAGGTCCGCGCCTGCCTCCGCGAGCAGGGGTGCGAGGCGGACCGACTGCGCTACGTCCCACGACTCGCGGTCGTCGAGCCAGTCGGTTCCGGAGATGCGGACGAAGACCGGCTTCTCGTCGGGCCAGACGTCCCGGACCGCGGCGGTCACCTCGCGGAGCAGTCGCGTGCGGTTCTCGAAGCTCCCGCCGTACTCGTCGTCGCGCTGGTTGGCGACCGGCGAGAGGAACTCGTGGAGGAGGTAGCCGTGAGCGGCGTGGACCTCCGCGATCTCGAAGCCGGCGTCGCGGGCGCGCGCTGCCGCGGCGGCGAACTGGTCGACCACGGCCGCGACGTCGTCGCCGTCCATGACGTGCAGGGGCGGTTGCGTCACGTCCTCGTCGCGGGGGTAGGGGAGGTCGCTCGGCGCGAGGACCTCCCACCCGCCGTCCTCGGGGGCGACCGGGGCACCGCCCTCCCACGGGCGGTACGTGCTCGCCTTCCGCCCGGCGTGTGCGAGTTGAATCGCCGGGACGCTTCCCTGCTCGCGGACGAACGACGCGATGCGACCCATCGCCTCCGCCTGTTCGTCGGTCCAGATACCGAGGTCCTGCGGCGAGATGCGCCCCTCGGGGGCGACGGCCGTCGCCTCGGTCATCACGACGCCCGCACCGCCCACCGCGCGGCTTCCGAGGTGGACGAAGTGCCAGTCGGTGGCGACTCCGTCCGGTGCGGAGTACTGGCACATCGGAGACACCATGACGCGGTTCGGCAGTTCGGTGTCGCGCAGCGAGAGCGGCGTGAACAGGTCAGCGGTCATCGTCCCCGATTCGCACCGCCCCGTGAAACCCCTGTCGTCCGGTGACGACGCTGCCGGTATCGAGGACGCTGCCGGTATCGAGGACGCTGCCGGTGTCGGTGTCGCCGCGGGCGGTATCGCTTACGACGCTGCCGGTGTCGGTGTCGTCGCGGCCGGTGTTGTCGATCGCTCGCCGACGTCGCGGAGTCGCTCGCCGGCGTCGGCGTCCGCCGAGAGCGACGTCAGTCGGTCCGGGGGATGGCGTACGCGCCGGCGGCGAAGAACGCCGCCGCGAGGACGGCGAGGACGGCGAGCGAGACGAGGACGTTCCCCGCGGCCGGGTCGTAGGTCAGCGCGCGGACGCCCCGCGAGAAGTACGTGAGCGGCGAGAGGCCGAGAAACGGGCGGAACCACGCCGGCAGGAGGTCGGGCGAGACGAACGTCTCGGAGAGGAAGAGCAGCGGGAGCGCCACCGTGTTGCTCGCGGCGATGACGCCGTCCTGCGAGTCGGCGACGTAGCCGAGGAGGGCGCCGATGCCGCAGAAGACGGTCACGCCGAGGACCACGAACGGAACCAGCAGGAGGAGCGCCGGCGAGACGAGGACGGCGGCGCTGGTGACGACGACGACCAGTCCGAGCAGCAGGAGGCTGGCGATGCCGATGATGACGACGTTCACGAGGGTCTGTGCGAGGAGCCACTCCCACCGGCGCAGGGGCGTCGTCGCCAGCTTCTCGAAGCGGTTGTCGTCGCGGTGGCGGGCGATGGTGCTCCCGACCCGCGAGAGCGGCGTGAACAGGACGACGACGCCGAGGTACCCCGGGATGTAGTAGCCCGGCGGTTCGGCGAACAGGCCGCCCCCGGTCGGCTGGGTGCGGACCAGCGCCCCGAAGATGAGGATGATGATGACCGGGAAGAAGAACGTGAAGAAGACGGCGGTGCGCCGCCGGACGAAGGCGTGCCACGCGGCGCGGAACTCGCTTCCGACGCGGCGACTCCGGATCATCGCGCACCCCCCGCGAGGAGCGTCTCGCGGCCCGCGCCCTCGAACGCCTCGCCGGTCAGCGTGAGGTACACGTCCTCGAGGTCGGGCTGCTTCCAGACCAGCGACTCGTAGGCGACGCCCTCCGCGTCGAGCGTCCGGACGACCCGCCCGATGTCCTCCGCGTCGACCTCGCGGAAGACGAGTCCGCCCTCGCCGACGTCGACAGCGAACCCCTCGCCGTCGACGGCTGCCGCGACCGTCTCCGGGTCGGCGGCGGTCTGGACGACGAGTCGGCTCTGTCCGCCGTACTCGGCGACGAGCGACCCCGGCGTCCCGACCGCGACGACCGACCCGTCGTTCAGGAGCGCGACGCGGTCCGCGAGCCGCTCGACCTCGGCCATGGAGTGGCTCGTGAGGAAGATGGTGGTCCCGCGGGCGGCGAGGTCGGAGAGCAGGTCCCAGAGCGCCCGCCGACCGGCCGGGTCGATGCCGGTGGTCGGCTCGTCGAGGAAGAGCACCTCCGGGTCGTTGACGAGCGTCGTCGCCACGCAGGTGCGGCGCTGCTGTCCGCCCGAGAGGTTCTCGTAGTACACGTCCGCGTCGTCGGCCATGCCGACGTCGTCGAGGACGTCGTCGGGGTCGCGCGCCTCGTCGAAGAGCCCGGCGTAGTACGCGACGAGTTCGCGGGCGGTCAGTCTGTCGGCCGGCGAGAACGACTGCGGGAGGAGTCCGACCCGCTGGGGGTCGACGTCCGCGGCCGGACTGCCGAGCACCCGGACCGTCCCGTCCACCCGGGTCGTCCCCGTGAGCGCCCGCGTGAGCGTCGTCTTGCCCGCGCCGTTCGGGCCGATGAGACCGAACACCTCTCCCGTCTCGACCGTCAGCGAGACGCCGTCGAGCGCGACCACGTCGCCGTACGCCTTGCGCACGTCCTCGGCGACGAGTGCCTCTGCCATACTCTCACTCGCGCGGGTTCCGAGGTAAGGCTGTTGTTTCGCCGAGTATTCGCGTCACCCTCGAGCGTTCACCCCCGCTCGCGTCGGCCGCAGCTCCATCCGCAGTTGGCACACCCCATCTCGTCCGCAGTTGGCACACCCCATCTCGTCCGCAGTTCGCACAACCCGTCCCTTCAGGTGCGGACGAGTCGAACGCTCCCAGCGTGGTTCCCGTGACGGAGGATCGACAGAAGCGGACGGTCCGCGACGGCTACGACGAACTGGCGACGGCGTACGCCGACCGGCGCACGCCCGACGAGCGAGAGCTAGCCCTCCTCGACGACCTGTCGGGCCGCCTCCACGCAGGCGACGCGGTTCTCGACGCCGGGAGCGGCCGCGGGACGCCGGTGGCGACGTCGCTCGCCGACGGCAACGAGGTGGTGTGTCTCGACGTCTCCCGCGAGCAACTCGTCCTCGCGGGGGAGACGGTTCCGGGCGCCCGCCGGGTGCAGGGCGACCTCGCGGCCCTCCCGTTCGCAGACGACGCCTTCGCGGCGGTCTGCGCGTTCAACTCGGTCATCCACGTGCCGACTGCCGAGCACGACCGCCTCTACCGGGAGTTCGCCCGCGTCCTCGCGCCCGGCGGCTGGCTGGTCGTCTCGCTCGGTACCGCCGAGTGGGAGGGGAGCAACGACGACTGGCTCGACACCGGCGTCGAGATGGCGTGGAGCTTCCCCGACCTCGACACGTCGCTCGGATACCTCGACGACGCCGGCTTCGACGTCCACCGCCGGGACGTCGTCGGCGACGATATCGGGGACGGCGCGTGGACGTTCGTCGTGGCGCGGTTCGGGAGGTGAACGGCACGCTGGACGCTCGCCGTGGCGCGGTTTGAGAGGTGAACGGCACGCTGGACACTCGCCGTGGCGCGGGTCGGGAGGTGAGAAGGGCGGGGTGCGACGCGCTTACGCAGTCGCGCTCACTCGCTCGCCGACGCGGTCCGTGATGGTCTCGACGTCGTACTCCTCGTCTCCCTTGTCGTAGACCGTCTCGCCGTCGACGTCGACCCGGAAGACGCCTCCGTCTCCCGTCACCAGCGAGACGGCGTCGAGTCGCTGTCCGTACTGGTCGAGGAGTGTTCCCTGGAGGTCCTGTGCGCGGTCGAGCATGCCGCAGGGCACGCAGTACTCTATCTCGACGGACGTCATAATCACCGATACTGGGGACGCGAGGCGCATAAACGTGTGGTGGTCTGGCGCGGTATCCACAGATATGTGGGCTACCGAGCGGTCGTCGGGGGACCCGCCGCTCGCCGGACGCGGCGACCCGGCTCAGCGGACGAGCGGGCGCCAGTAGAGCAGCGCCACGGTCACCAGAAAGACCGCGGTCGAGAGACCGTACTGCGCCGAGATGGCGGCGGCCGCGAGCGCGGACCCGCTCCCGAACACGCCGGTGGCCACGGACGCCAGAATCGGCCACGAGCAGGAGACACAGGAGAACAGACCGAGGACGCCGGAGACCGCCGCCCCCGCGGCGTCGACGACCGTCGCGTAGAGCAGGTAGGCAAGCGCGACGTACCCCACGACCCGCGAGGGCATCAGCACCAGCGTGACCAGACGCCCGCCGTAGATTGGCGCGGGCCCCCACCCGGGGGGAAGCGGCGCGATGCGGAAGCCGCCGGGGTGGGGCTGTCCCCCCGCGAGCAGGCCGCCCGCGACGAACAGCAAGAGGAGGTAGCCGCCGGCGACCAGCGCCGCCGCGAGTCGCGTGCGCCGGGAGGCCGGCGCGACGCGGGTCTTTGCGACGGCGACGAGGCCGACGTCTATCCAGAGCAGACCGAAGACGGTGAACCGGAGCGGTTCGAGGACGCCGGGGTCGAGGAGGGTGTATAGGGCGACGAACAGCAGGTTCGTGTTGACGAGCAGCCCCCCGTAGAGGAGGTCCCGCCGACTGGGTCGAATCCGGGGGAGACTGACGTTCGCGGTCATGTCATTCGTTTCCGTTCCGTCACGCGACGAGGGCGTCGAAGACGATGGCGAGCAGGACGAGACCGAGGTAGGCGTTCGACGCGTGGAAGGCCCGGAACGCCGCGCGCTCGCTCTGCTCGTAGTGGAGGCGGACGACCGTCCAGAGGAACACCGCGCCCCCGACGACCGACGCGGCGACGTAGAGCCACCCGAGGCGGTCGGTGAGACCGAGGCCGCCGGCGGCGACGAGCGTCGCGCCGAGATACCAGAGGATGTGTTTTCGCGTCTCGGTCTCGCCGCGGACGACCGGCATCATCGGGAAGCCGCCGCGCTCGTAGTCCTCCTTGTACGCCAGCGCGAGGTTGTAGAAGTGCGCGGGCGTCCAGAGGAAGATGACCGCCGCGAGTACGAGCCCGCCGAGGCCGAACTCGCCGGTGACGGCGACCCACCCGATGAGCGCCGGGAGCGCGCCGGCCGCCCCGCCGACGACGGTGTTCTGGACCGTGTTCGGCTTGAGCAAGAGCGTGTAGACGACGCTGTAGAACGCGATGGCCAGCAGGCCGAGGGCGGCCGCGAGCAGGTTGACCGAGGCGAACAGCGCGAGCGATGCAAGCGTCAGGAGGCCGCCGAACGCGAGGGCGTTGCGCACCGGGACGAGGTCCGTCGCCAGCGGCCGGTCGCTCGTGCGGTTCATCTTCCGGTCGATGTCGCGCTCGAACACGTGGTTGAACGTCCCGCTCGCACCGATGGAGAGGACGCCGCCGCCGAGGGTCGCCAGCACCGTCTGCGGGTCGAGGCCCGGCCCGCCGGCGAGCGCCATCGCCGCGGAGGCGACGAGCGCGAGCAGCCACATCAGCCGCGGCTTCGTCAGCCTGACGTACGCCCACGCGGTCGCCTTCGCCCGCTCGAACGGGTCGCTCGGGACGTTCGGCGTCCGGTCCGTGGCCGGGTCGACGTCGGCCGCGAGCGGCGAAGAGAGCGGTTCTGTCGGTGCGTCGTCGGGGTCGCCGGTGGCGCGTTCGAGCGTCCACGCGAGGGCGGCGACGAGGCTCCCGAAGATGACCATGCCCACGACGAGGTGGAGCATCGTGAGCGCGGCCACGTCGCCGTTGACGGCGACGACAGCGCCGAGGACAGCCTGTATCGGGTAGAGCACCACGGCCACGGCGAGGGACGCGCGGACCCGGAGCGACTCCTCCCGCCGCCACCCGACGGCGGCCGTCACGAGACCGAGGAGGCCGACGGCGACGGCGGCGACGCGGTGGCCGAGTGCGACGTATCCGAGCGTGGTCGCCGGGACCGTCCACCCGTTCCCGCACGCGGGCCACGCCGCGCAGGCAGAGGCCGCGTCGGTCAGCGCCGTCGTCGCGCCCACGAGTAACAGGAGATAGACGCCCATCGCCGTCGCGGCGAGGAGGCCGGGAAATCGGTCACGGAGTCGAGTAGATATCTGCGCCACGGTCAGGTCACTTACGCCGGGTTGGGACTCCCGATATTTAGGCGAACCGCTTTTTGAAGGGTCGGCGCATCTCGGGGACGCACCCCCGATACGGGCGGGCAGTCACCCGCCTGCGAACACTTGAGTCCCCGCTTTTTGAAGGGGGCAGAGTCAGTAGCTATTTACGTGGCAGTTTCCTACGACCGGACCAGCATGAAGCGGACGCGCCTCGCGCTTGTATCGCTGTTCGGGGTGGCGGCGATCGCACTCGCGACAGACCCGGTCGCGGCTCAGACCTCTAGTACCGCCGGTCTCATCAACGATCTGAACAACAAACTCCTCGTCGCCGCGATCCCGATTACGATCCTCACCGAACTCGCGCTCGGGTACACGGTGTGGAAGTTCCGGAAGAACGACGAACCCAAGCCGACCAAGGAGAACCGCCGGCTCGAGATCTCCTGGACCATCGCCACGGCCATCGTCCTGCTGTTCGTCGGCGTCGCCTCCTACGGCGTGCTGGCGAACGAGAACGTCACCTTCCAGCAGAGCAAAAGCCAGATCGCGCCCGACGAGAACGACGTGGTCATCCACGTCGAGGCCTACCAGTGGGGCTGGGCGATGACCTACCCCGATGAGGGCGGCTTCCAGGCTCCCCGCGGCGAGAACGGCCCGCAGGTGGTGGTCCCGAACGACAGAGACGTCTACTTCAACATCACGAGTCGGGACGTGCTACACAGCTTCGCCGTCCCCGAACTCGGCCTCAAGCAGGACGCCATCCCGAGCCAGTCGAACGTCCTCAAGACCCACACGAACGAGGTCGGCACCTACCAGGGCTACTGCGCCGAGTTCTGCGGCGTCTCTCACTCGCAGATGTACTTCTCCATCAAGGTCGTCCCTCAGGACCAGTACCAGCAGTTCCTCCAGGAACAAAAGAACCAGAGCTCCTGATCGGTCGGCTCTCGTTCTCCTCGACGCGCTCTCACGTCGCGGACGGGTCGGCCCGTCTCTCGCGCCGTGACGCACCAGTCTCTGTTCGTGACGTGCACGGTCGTTTTCCGTAACTCGTGACGCACCGGTCGCTGTTCGTAACTCCTCACTCGCTCCCGCCCGCCATCGCGCTCAGCACCGCTGGTCGCAGACGGCGTCGACGATGTCGCCGGTCGAGAGCAGTTCGTCGTCGTAGCGAGGTTCACGCCCGGACGCGCGCCGGACCTCGCAGTCGATGCCGCGCTCGTCGAGCGCCGCGCGAATCGCGTCGTCGTCGTGGTGCTGGTCGTACCCCAGCGCGATGACGTCCGGCTGGATGCGCTCGATGGGGACGAAGATGTCCTCGGGGTGTCCGAGGTGCGCCTCGTCGACGACGTCGAGCGCCGCGACCATGTCGCGTCGCTGCCGGTCGGCGAGAACCGGCTTCTCCTTGTGCGTGACGTTCGTGCGGCGAGCGACGATGACGTGGAGTTCGTCACCCATCGAGGCGGCGTCGGCGAGGTAGTGGACGTGGCCGGGATGGAGAATGTCGAACGTCCCCTGTGCGATGACCGTCGTCATGATGAGAGTTCCGTGTCGGTGTCCGTCATGGTCAGAGTTCGCTGTCGATGTCCTCCTGCGTGAAGTCGAAGAACGATTCCGCGTCCGGGAGGTCGACGTCGAGGACGGCGAGGTCCCGCGGGTCGCCGTTCCTGTCGAACGCCCTCCAGTCCGACCGCCGGTAGGGCGCGCCGACGATGATGTGGACCGTCCCCTTCCCGAACGAGGAGCGGTCGGTGTCGGAGGGGCGGAGCACGCCGTTCGGGTGCGAGTGGACCGACCCCACGGCGCGGACGTCGTTCGGCACGAGGTCGGACCGGAGGGTCGCGCTGACCGGATTCGAGGTCGTCCCCGGGATGACGAGCACGTCGGTGACGACGGTCCCGTCGCGGTCGAGGCCGAGTCGGCGGGCGTCCTCCCCCCGGAGCAGTCCCATGTACTCGTCCGGGTGGGTGTCCGCGGAGGCGTCGAGCACGAACGAGAGGGTCTCCTCGGCGATGCCGATGACCTCCCCCGAGCGGAACAGACGCATACCGTGACTTGGGTCGCGTTGCCTTCTAAGGATTCCGGAGCGCGGCCGTCGGTCAGTGTCGACCGGGGCGTGTGAACGTCTCGCTCGGCGCTCGGTCCATGTTGTAAAACTTAACACCCACGGACGACCTAGCACGTCCATGACCGTCGAAAACGCCGG
>JBDGSQ010000035.1:0-16694 GCA_042217455.1 Haloferacaceae archaeon
CTTCATCGACGAGCACGACGAGGTCACCATCGCCGGCATCGGCGGCGCGAAGGGTCGCGCGATGGGCGACCTCTCCGGCGTCAACTACAAGGTGGACAAGGTCAACGGCGTGGCGCTCCTCGAACTGGTCCGCGGAAACGCAGAGAAGCCGGTGCGCTAACATGTCCGAGAGCGACGCACCCGAACCCGAGGCCCCGGCCGGCAGCGACGAGCAGGAGACCGAAGCGCTGCTGTTCGGCGTCTGGGAGGTCGACGACATCGAG
Source organism: Haloferacaceae archaeon (assembly GCA_042217455.1). Lineage (GTDB taxonomy): Archaea > Halobacteriota > Halobacteria > Halobacteriales > Haloferacaceae > JBDGSQ01. Next base: position 264 of record JBDGSQ010000035.1, read on the forward strand.
TACAGCGACCCGAGCACCCAGCGCTACATCGCCGTGACGCCCATCGCGCATACGATGGGTCGCCACGCGACCAAGCAGTTCCAGAAGTCCGAGCTCAGCATCGTCGAGCGGCTCATCAACCGCCTGATGCAGACCGAGGACAACACGGGACAGAAGCAGAAGGCCCAGAAGATCGTCGCCGAGGCCTTCGAGATCGTCCACGAGCGCACCGAGGAGAGCCCGGTGCAGGTTCTCGTCACCGCAGTCGAGAACGCCGCGCCGCGCGAGGAGACCGTCCGCCTGAAGTACGGCGGCATCTCGGTCCCGCAGGCAGTCGACGTCGCGCCCCAGCGCCGCGTCGACCAGGCGCTGATGTTCCTCGCCGAGGGGACCAAGCAGGGGTCGTTCAAGTCCAAGACCACCGCCGCCGAGGCGCTCGCCCAGCAGCTCATCGGTGCCGCGGACTACGACGTCCAGACGTACGCCATCAACCAGAAAGAAGAGAAAGAGCGCGTCGCCGCCGCGGCACGCTGAACGCCGTCTGAACCCCGGTCACCCCGTCTCCCTTCTCTCCGCGCCTCCGCTCTCTATCTCTCGCTCTCTATCTCTCCACGCCTCCGCTCCCGTCTCCCTTCTCTCCGCGCCTCCGCTCTCTATCTCTCCACGCCTCCGCAGGGACACTCGCCGTTCTCTCTCGGTTCGTCGCTCCGAGAGCGAGCGTCGACGCCGCGGAGACGGTCGCCCGCGACGGCGCGCGGTCAGTCGGCCGCCGTCGAGCCGGCGTCGACGCAGTACTCGCGGGTCGCGTCGACGAGCGCCTTCCGGACGTCGCTCTCGGTCGGGTCGTCGACGAGCGAGCGGAACTGCCGCCTGAACGAGTCGAATGCGACCTCGGGGGCGTCGTTCGCGGCCGCGTGCGCGAGGTCGTACAGCCTGTGGTCGCCGTCCACGAGGTCGTGTCGCTCGACCATCGCGAGCGCGAACGCCGCGTTCACCGCGGTGATGTCTGGGTCGGCCGCGGACGAGGTCCGCACCGAGTCCGGCCGGGGCGGGGCGGCGGGGCGGTCAGACAGCGCCGCCGCGAGCTGCGACTCGAAGAAGTCCACGAGCTTGTCCGCGGGGGCAACGTCGATGGTGATGTCGTCGGCGTAGATGTCCCGGAGGTGGTTCGCGATCTGGTAGCAGTGGGATATCTTCCGGCGCTCGACCGTGCGACCGGCGAGCGCGAGAAACAGCGCCTCCTCGGTCGAGAACGTGTGCGAGGGGTGCGATTCCTCGTAGCGGACCATGTGCGCGAGTTCGTGGAGGGCCAGCTCGCGGGCCATGGCGCTGGTCGACGCCTGTCGGGAGATGTTCAGCACGTGGCGGTCCTCGTAGTGACCGGCCCACGTCCGCTCGTCGGGGTCGTTCCGGACCCGGACGTGGACCGGGCGCTCGACGTCGTACTCCGTGGCGAGAAGTTCGGCCGCGCTCAGAAACGGGTCTGCCGGGCCGTTGCCCAGCACGCGAATGTCCATGCGTTACAGTACCACGGTCCGCGGGAGTATCACTCTTGTGCCGCCCCCCGTGAGAGAGCGAGACACACGAATTCGGTGGAAACGGGCCGGATTGGCACCCGGAAAACACTACCCTTTTGACCCTCCTTCCGGTAGGAGTCAGTATAATGGGCCGACGAAAGAAAATCGTACAGGAATGTGAGCGACTGATGGACAAACCGGAGAACATCCGGAACATCGCCATCGCCGCCCACATCGACCACGGCAAGACGACCCTGACCGACAACCTGCTCGCCGGCGCGGGCATGATCTCGAAGGACCTCGCGGGCAAGCAGCTCGCGATGGACACCGAAGAGGACGAGCAGGAGCGCGGCATCACCATCGACGCGGCGAACGTGTCGATGACCCACGAGTGGAACGACACCAACCACCTCATCAACCTCATCGACACGCCGGGCCACGTCGACTTCGGCGGCGACGTCACCCGCGCGATGCGCGCCGTCGACGGCGCGCTCGTGGTCGTCGACGCCGTCGAGGGCGCGATGCCCCAGACGGAGACGGTGCTGCGGCAGGCGCTGCGCGAGGGCGTCAAGCCCGCGCTGTTCATCAACAAGGTCGACCGCCTCATCTCCGAGCTCCAGGAGGGCCCCGAGGAGATGCAGGAGCGCCTCCTGTCGGTCATCAGCGACGTCAACGAACTCATCCGCGGGATGACCGAGGAGATGGACGACGTCGAGGACTGGACGGTCTCCGTCGAGGACGGCACCGTCGCGTTCGGCTCCGCGCTCTACAAGTGGGGCGTCTCCATGCCGTCGATGCAGCGCACCGGCATGGACTTCGGCGACATCATCGAACTCGAGCGCAACGACAAACGCCAGGAGCTCCACGAGCAGACGCCGCTGTCGGACGTCGTCCTGGACATGGTCGCGGAGCACTTCCCGGACCCCATCGACGCCCAGCCGCGCCGCATCCCCCGCATCTGGCGGGGCGACGCGGACAGCGACATCGCCGACCAGATGCGGCTCGTCGACGAGGACGGCGAGGTCGTGTTCATGGTGACGGACATCGGCATGGACCCGCACGCCGGCGAGATCGCGACCGGTCGCGTGTTCTCCGGCACCCTCGAGAAGGGCCAGGAGCTGTACGTCTCCGGCACCGCGGGCAAGAACCGCCTGCAGAGCGTCGGCCTCTTCATGGGTGGTGAACGCGAGGAAGTCGACCGCGTCCCCGCCGGCAACATCGCCGCCGTCACCGGCCTGAAGGACGCCATCGCCGGCTCCACCGTCTCCAGCGTGGAGATGACGCCGTTCGAGTCCATCGAGCACATCTCCGAGCCGGTCATCACGAAGTCCGTCGAGGCCAAGAACATGGACGACCTGCCGAAGCTCATCGAGACGCTCCAGCAGGTCTCCAAGGAGGACCCGACCATCAAGGTCGAGATCAACGAGGACACCGGCGAGCACCTCATCTCCGGGCAGGGCGAGCTCCACCTCGAGGTCATCACCCAGCGCATCGAGCGCAACCAGGGCATCCCCGTGACGACCGGTGAACCCATCGTCGTCTACCGCGAGGCCCCGACGACGGCGTCCGACCAGGTCGAGGGCATCTCGCCGAACCGCCACAACCGGTTCTACATCTCCGTCGAGCCGCTTGCGGAGGACATCGTCGAGACGCTGAAGCTCGGCGAGGCGTCGATGGACATGCCCGAACTGGAGCGCCGCGAGGCCCTCCAGGAGGCCGGCATGGACAAGGAGACCTCCCAGAACGTCGAGACCATCCACGGGACGAACATCCTCATCGACGACACGAAGGGTATCCAGCACCTCAACGAGACGATGGAACTCGTCATCGAGGGGATGGAAGAGGCCCTCGACGACGGCCCCCTCGCCGCCGAACCGGTGCAGGGCGCGCTCCTGCGCCTCCACGACGCGCGGCTCCACGAGGACACCATCCACCGCGGGCCGGCGCAGGTCATCCCCGCCGTCCGCGAGGCCGTCCACCGCTCGCTCATCGACGGCGAGGTCCGACTGCTCGAACCCATCCAGGAAGTCCGCATCGACGTGCCCAACGAGCACATGGGTGCGGCCTCCGGCGAGATTCAGGGCCGTCGCGGCCGCGTCGACGACATGTACCAGGAAGGCGACCTGATGGTCGTCGAGGGCGTCGCGCCCGTCGAGGAGATGATCGGATTCGCCTCCGACATCCGCTCTGCGACCGAGGGCCGCGCCTCCTGGAACACCGAGAACGCCGGCTTCCGCGTGCTCGTCGACAACCTCCAGCGCGAGAAGATAATGGACATCCGCGAGCGCAAGGGCATGAAGCTCGAGCTGTCCGAGGCCATCGACTACATCTGAATCCGGCCCGGACGAGTCGCGTGCGGAGTCGCCTCCGCGCCCGACCGCCGGTCGCGCTCTGCGTTCTCGATTTTCAGCTCTCCGAGTGCACCGCTCTCTTCTCTCGCTCCGTTCTCGACTCCCGTCTCTCTGAGACGGCTCTCCCGACTCGCCGCCGGTCCCGGTCACGCCCCGTCCCTCCCGACACGACACACCAGCGCCCGGATTCGGCGTCGCCGACGGGAGCGAACCGTGCGACACCGTGCCGTGTCGGGGCGCGCCGACACCGGCCAGACTTGCGACTGACGAAGGCTTATAACGTCAGCCGAGCGATGCAGATAGTATGCTGTTGGGTCACCACTCCCCGGCACGCACCGGCACGGAGCTACTGCGCGCACGCTCCCTGCCGACAACAGGGCGTGTCGCGGAGGGTGAGCGATGAGCGAGGACGGAGACGCCCCCCGGGCGCCGTCCCGGTCCGACGACGCCGGCGACGCCGACGCGGGGGGTGCGGGCGAGCGGACCGACGGCGGCGAACCGTCGAAGCCCCACACCATCCGACTGGAACTCGCAGACGAGCCCGGGCAGTTGCTCGACGCCCTGCGGCCCATCGCGGAGAACGGCGGGAACCTGCTGTCGATCTTCCACGAGCGGGGGAACATCACCCCGCGCGGGCGCATCCCCGTGGAGGTCGACGTCGAGTGCCCGCCGGACCGCTTCGAGACGATCGTCGACGCGCTCAGAGCGGAGGGCGTCAACGTCGTACAGGCCGGCGCGGAGCGCTACGGCGAGGAGGTGTCGGTCCTGCTCGTCGGCCACCTCGTCGACACCGACCTCTCGGACACGCTCCAGCACGTAGAGGAGGCCTCGAACGCCTCGCTGACCGACTTCTCGCTGTCGGCACCGGAGGGGCGCGACCAGCCCTCGAGCGCGCGCCTCCGCCTCGCGATTCACACCGGCGAGGCGGCGCAGGTCATCGACGCGATTCGCGACGTCGCCCGCGAGAAGGACCTGCACGTCGTCGAACCGCTGACGGAGGGGTCCGCGTGAGCCGCCGGAAGCGACTCGCCGTCGTCGGCGCGGGCGCGGTCGGGTCGTCGGTCGTCGAACTCGCCGCCGAGTACGGCCACGAGGTGACCGCCTTCGCCGACTCGACGAGCGCCGCCGTCGACCCGGCCGGACTCGACTCGGAGGCGGTCCTCGGGCGAAAAGCGAACGACGGCGTCGTCGGCGACGGCGACCCCGGGGACGCGCTCGCGGGCGAGTACGACGTCCTCGTGGAGGCGACGCCGACGACGCTCGGCGACGCGGAGCCGGGATTCTCGCACGTCCGCGCGGCCCTCGAACGCGACAGGCACGTCGTCCTCGCCAACAAGGGGCCCGTCGCAGAGCGGTACGCGGACGTGATGTCACTCGCCGACGAGAGCGCGGGCGACGTCCGCTTCGAGGCGACGGTCGGCGGGGCCATCCCGGTGCTCTCGACCATCGACGACCTCGGCCCCGGCCACGTCACCGCCGCCCGCGGCGTCCTCAACGGGACGGCGAACTTCGTGCTCACCCGGATGGCCGCCGAGGGACTCGGCTACGAACACGTCCTCGCGGAGGCCCAGGACCTCGGCGTCGCCGAGGCGGACCCCTCGTTCGACGTCGACGGCATCGACGCGGCGCTGAAGTGCGTCATCCTCGCGAACGTCCTGAGTCGGGGCGAGCGGGAGTACACGCTCGACGACGCGGACATCGAGGGCATCAGGGACGTCCCGGGGAGCGCGCTCGACCTGGCCGCAGAGGACGGCCAGACGATTCGACTCGTCGGCGAGGCCACCGGAGACCAGGTCCGGGTCGGCCCGCGACTGGTCCCGGCGAACGACGCCCTCGCCGTGACGGGCACCCGGAACATCGTCCAGCTCGAAACCGAGTACGCCGGTCGGCTCAACGTGAGCGGCCGCGGGGCGGGCGGCACGGAGACTGCGACGGCCGTGCTCGCCGACGTCGGCAGGCTCGACTGACCCCGCGACCTCCGAACGCGAGCGACACGCCCCGACGCGCCCGAAACCCGCGGGGGGCGTGTCTGGGCGTTCCATGACACGGCGACGCACAAATCGCCGTACGTGGCCGCGACGACCCGTGTAGCGTATCGAAATCGTTTTAGGTCTTTCAATCGAAAGAAGGCCCACGAAGCGCCTTAGCGCGTGAATTCAACGACCATGAGCGACAAACCGCACCAGAATCTGGCCATTATCGGCCACGTCGACCACGGGAAGAGTACGCTGGTCGGTCGACTCCTGTTCGAGACAGGGTCGGTCCCCGAGCACGTAATCGAGCAGTACCGTGAAGAGGCAGAGGAGAAGGGCAAGGGCGGCTTCGAGTTCGCCTACGTGATGGACAACCTCGCCGAGGAGCGCGAGCGCGGGGTCACCATCGACATCGCCCACCAGGAGTTCGACACCGACGAGTACTTCTTCACCATCGTCGACTGTCCGGGCCACCGCGACTTCGTGAAGAACATGATCACGGGCGCGTCCCAGGCAGACAACGCCGTCCTCGTCGTCGCCGCAGACGACGGCGTCGCGCCCCAGACCCGCGAGCACGTCTTCCTCGCACGCACGCTGGGCATCAACGAGCTCATCATCGGCGTCAACAAGATGGACGTCGTCGACTACAGCGAGGACACCTACAAGGACGTCGTCGAGGAGGTCAAGAAGCTCCTGAAGCAGGTCCGCTTCGGTACCGAGGACGCGAGCTTCATCCCCATCTCGGCGTTCGAGGGCGACAACGTCGCCGAGAAGACGGGCAACATGCCCTGGTACGAGGGGCCGACGATGCTCGAAGCGCTCAACGCCCTCCCCGAGGTGGAAGCGCCGACGGACGCGCCGCTCCGCCTGCCCATCCAGGACGTCTACACCATCTCGGGCATCGGGACGGTCCCGGTCGGCCGCGTCGAGACGGGCGTCATGCACCCCGGCGACAACGTGAGCTTCCAGCCGTCTGACGTCGGTGGCGAGGTCAAGACCATCGAGATGCACCACGAGGAGGTCGGCGAGGCCGGCCCCGGTGACAACGTCGGGTTCAACGTCCGCGGCGTCGGCAAGGACGACATCCGCCGCGGCGACGTCTGTGGTCCCGCCGACGACCCGCCGACGGTCGCAGAGACCTTCCAGGCGCAGCTCGTGGTGATGCAGCACCCGTCGGTCATCACCGCCGGCTACACGCCGGTCTTCCACGCCCACACGGCGCAGGTCGCGTGTACCATCGAGTCCATCGACCAGAAGCTCGACCCCGCGAGCGGCGAGGTCGCAGAGGAGAACCCGGACTTCATCCAGTCCGGCGACGCCGCCGTCGTGACGGTGCGCCCGCAGAAGCCGCTCAGCATCGAGCCGTCCGGGGACATTCCCGAGCTGGGTTCGTTCGCCGTCCGCGACATGGGTCAGACCATCGCGGCCGGGAAGGTCCTCTCGGTCAACGAGCGATAACCGATGCAGCAGGCACGCGTGCGGCTCGCCGGCACGAGCCCCGAGGACCTCGACGACATCTGCGACGACGTCCGCGAGATCGCGAACAAGACGGGCGTCAGTCTCAGCGGTCCCATCCCGCTGCCGACGAAGACCCTCGAGGTTCCGTCGCGCAAGTCGCCTGACGGCGAAGGGACGGCGACCTGGGAGCACTGGGAGATGCGCGTTCACAAGCGTCTCATCGACATCGACGCCGACGAACGGGCGCTCCGCCAGCTCATGCGCATCCAGGTGCCCAACGACGTCAGCATCGAGATCGTCCTCGAGGACTGAACCGACGACGTCGTCGACCGGCGACAGACTCTCGTTTCGTCGCCCCCCGACGACTCGAATCCACTCGCGGCGCTAAGGCGTCTCGCACGTCTCCGGCGGACGCTTCTCGTCTCCGGTACTGGGAACTCGTCACACCGTTCTCCCAAAACGGAAGCTACAAATGAATCGCCGCGCTCTACTCGGATGCGGGCTCGTAGATCAGTGGCAGATCGCTTCCTTCGCAAGGAAGAGGCCCCGGGTTCAAATCCCGGCGAGTCCATGAGCGAACGGAGTTCTGCGGAGTGAACGAATGGCGAGCCGAGCGTTCGCGATGCGGACGCGTGGATTTGAAGCCCTACCAGTCGCAGCGCCGAGCGGAGCGAGGCGACCGTCTGGTTCCGGGTTCAAATCCCGGCGAGTCCACTCGACTCACTTCGTTCGTCTCGTTCCCTCGCCGACGTCACACTCGCTCAACTCGCGTGACTCCCGGCGAGTCCATTCGTCTCGCTCTACTCGACTCGTCCCCCCCCGACTTCCCGCTCGCTCTAGCGGGAACCCCGGCGAGTCCGCTCACGTCCTCCCGTCGCTTCGTTCCGTCAGGACCTCGTGAACCCGCCGCCCGTCGCGAAACCTCCGGTTTCGTTCAGTCCCGACGAGTCCAATGGAAATCGAGTCGATGGCCACCCGGACGAATCGGTAGCAAAGACGCGCAGTCTCCCGACTGTGAACGCTGATTCGCGGACGGCTCGATGTCGAGAATCCGCGACTGTTCGAGTCCCCGGAGGTCGCCGGTGAAAGCGACGTGTCGCCCTGTCGGTCAGTGCAGTCGCGCGAGGTGAGCGAACTCCGCTGTCGGAGGCCGATGCGCGCGGGCGTCCCGAACCAGTCGGTGGACGCTAGAAAGTATAATTAACGTCCACCTACAATGAAACGTGAGAACAAATGACACGCGAGTCATGTCAGTCGGAGACGACGGGCGGAGAACGCGCGGTCGAGCGGGGGTCCTGATGGGGTCCGCGAGCGCTATCGGGGACGCGAGCGAGACCCTCAGGGCGCTGCTCGAGTCGAACGTGGGAGAGGAGGACCTCACGGTGACGCTGACCTCACCGGACACCGTCTCGGGGTCGAGCAAGCCGACGCTGAGTCTGTTTCTCTACCGGGTCACAGAGAGCGAGCACCTGAGTTCGGTCGAGTGGCACGAGCGCGACGTCGACACGCTCGAACAGAAGCCGCTGGTGCTCGACCTCGAGTACCTGCTCACGGCCTACCCGTCGGGCAGCGGGAACGCGACCAGGCAGGCGCGGCGACAGCAGACCCTCCTGGGCAGAGCGATGCAGGTGCTGCGCGAACACGCGGTCGTCAGGGGGTCGGCGCTGAAGGGGTCACTGGAGAGCGAACTGCGCATCAGCCGGTCGGGAACCGACGGGGAGATCGTCGACATGTGGAACACGTTCCCGGAGACGGCGTACCTCCCGTCGGTCAGCTACACCGTCGGACCGGTGTCGATCGAACCGACAGCAGCGGTCCCCGCGGACCGCGTCCAGCGCATCGGGTTCGGAGCGGACGATGGCTGAGCGCTTCCGGCGGGTCGAGCCGTCCGAGACGGCCCTCGCTCTCGCGGTCGAGCCCGTCGACGCCCTCACCGGCGAGGGGCTCGGAGCGTCGGCGACAGTCGCGGTCGACGGCGTGGCTCACGACCCGGTTTTGAACCCGAGCGGCTACTGGCTGTTCCTGTCGCCGCCGGTGTCGCTGCCGCCCGACCCGGTGACAGTCCGCATCGACGCGGGCCCCGAGTACGTCCCCGTCGTGTACGAGCGGGACGTCGACGCACTCTCCCCTCCCGGACTGCGTCTCGACGTCTTCCCGTCGGTCTCGTACCCGTTCGCGAGCGGGAGGACGCTCGTCCTGGGGCGGGTGACCGACGCGGGCGACCCGGTCCACGGAGCGACGGTCACCGTCGAGCACGCGCCGACGACGACGCGCACCGGCACGGACGGGCAGTTCGCACTCGCGGTCGACGACGTCGCCGCCACGACGGACGATCAGCTCGACTCGCCGCTCAGGGTCGACCCCACCGACGAGAACCACCCCCGGAAGGTCCTCGTCAAACCCGACCACGGTCCCGTGACCGAACCGCGACTCGTGGTCACCCACCCCGACGGTCGGACCGTCACCGTCGAGCAGTCCATCACCGAGGGAGAACGGACGATTCGGGAGAACGAGATATCTTTCTGACAGCAAACGGTCACTGCACCAATAAGTAATGTAAGACTATATTAATTAAATTAATAATTAATGGGGTACATTAGGGGGTATGTTCCGACACTGGAGGCCGGGGTAGATGCCAGAGTATCTCTCGCCCGGGGTGTACGTCCAAGAAGTCGAAACCGGAGCGAAGGCGATAGAGGGAGTCAGTACGAGTACAGCAGCGTTCCTGGGTGAAGCGGAACGGGGACCTGTCGAACCACAGTTTCTCACGAGTTTTGCGGACTTCCAGCGAACCTTTGGGGGGTACGCGAAGTACAGACAGGGGGAGTCGCTCTACGGCACGAACCTGGCGTACGCCGTCGACGGGTTCTTCCGCAACGGTGGGAGCCGGTGTTACGTCGGGCGCGTGACGACGGAGACCGAGACCGGACGGGCGGCGCTCGGCGAGTACGACCCGCCGCTGCCGCTCGCGACGACGGAGGACGCCGTCGAATTCGACGACCTCGTCGTCGACGATTCGGAGACGAGGACGGTCGAGATCGTGAACGCGGGCTTCGAGAACGACCCCTCCATCACGGTGACGAGCGTGTCGGTCGTCGACGGGACGCTCCCGGACGCGAGCGCCGCGGCGTACCGGTACCACCTCACCGGCGGGACGGTCACCGACTTCGACCTCGAACCCGGTCAGCGGCAGGCCGTCGAGGTGACTTACGAACCGACGAGCGACGGGCACTCGACCGCGCTCCTGCGAGTCGACCACACCGGGGCCGACTCGCCGGAGACGGTGATACTCGAGGGGACGGCCCTGACGGCCGAGAACGCCGTAGACGTGACAGTCGCCCCCGGGGCGCTCGACTTCGGGACGGTCCCGACAGGTGAGACGGCGAGCGGCACGGTGACGGTGACGAACGAGGGGCTCTCCGGGAGGGGGGACGTGACCGTCTCGAACGTCAGGCTCACGAACAACGCGGGGAACACGTTCAGCATCGCCAGCACGGACGGGTTCGGGAACCCGGTCGCACCGGGCGAGAGCGGGCGCATCGAGGTCGAGTACACCCGCGCGACCCCGGGGCGCAACGAGGCGAAACTGGTCTTCGACACCGACGTGTCACCCCCGACCGTCGAGACGCCGCTCCGCGCCGAGGCGGTCGACACGACGACCACGGCGGGGGCGCTCGGCAGTTCGTCGGTGGCGGTCGATTTCGGTGCCGTCCCGACCGGGTACACCGTCCACCGGACGGTCTCGCTGTTCAACGCGAGCACGACAGACCCGCCCGAGACGCCCGCGATAGACGGGTTCAGCTACTCGGGCACGGCGGGGACCGTGGAGGCGGAGTTCGTGACCGGCGCGGTCGGCGAACCGGTCGAACCGGGGAGCACGTTCACCCTCCGAATCTCGCTGACGCCACAGAGTCCCGGTGACCTCGACCGGGACCTGACGGTCGACTTCGCCGGCAACGCGGAGACGCTCACCATCGGCATCCTGGCCGACGTAGACGACGTCGCCGGGACGCTGGTGACGGAGCCGTCGGCCCGCGATCCCGTGGACTTCGGCAACGTGCCGACCGGCGAATCCGAGACGCGGGCCATCGACCTCACGAACGCGGGCATCCCCGGCGCGGCCGCCGTCGACGTCGTCGACGTCGAGTTGCAGGGCGCAGACGCGGACCACTTCTCGGTCCCGGCGTCGTTCACGCCCGACCCTCCGAACCAGCCGGCGGAGACGCTCGAACAGGGCGAGCACGTGACGCTCCCGGTGACGTACGCGCCTCCGGCCGAGACGAACTCGCAGGCGGAGCTCGTCGTCAACTGGAGCGACGGCACGAACAGGACGACGACCTTCGCCCTCGAGGGCGACGGCGTCGCACCGGTCGTGGACGTGACGGCCGTCGGACCGGGCGAGTGGGGCGGCAGAGTCGCCGTCAGCGTCCGCAACGGACCTCGCGGCAACGAGAACGTCACTGTCACCGTGGAGTACTGGACCGAACTCGCAGACGGCGGCGAGACCGAAGCGGAGGTCGTCGCCGCGCAGGGCGAACCGGACGTCTCCGAGACGTTCGACGACCTCTCGACCGACCAGTCCGCCAGCAACTACTACGAGACGGCCATCAACAGCGGCTCGAACCTCGTGGAGGTGCGTCGGCTGGGCCCGGGACGACCGGCGAACGGCACGGAACTGCTCGACGTGCCCGACGGGGGCGGCGGCGACGACGAACTCGAACTCGCCCACTTCAGAGGCGACGAGTCCGCGCCGCGCGGCGAGCGGACGGGACTGGCGGGCTTCGCCGAGATAGACGGCATCTCGATCGTCTCCGTCCCCGACCAGTACGCCGTCACCGGCCTGACGGAGGCGCTGGTCACCCACTGCGAGTCGATGGGAGACCGGTTCGCGGTCCTGCAGGCGCCGCTGGGCGCCGATCCGGTCAGCCTCCCGCCGCAGACGGCCGTCTCCGAGTACGCGGCCATCTACTACCCGCACCTGGAGATAGTCGACCCGGAGACCAGCAGGCGGAAACTCGTCCCGCCGGGGGGACACGTGGCGGGCATCTACGCGCGCACGGACGCGGAGCGGGGCGTCCACAAGGCCCCGGCCAACACCGACGTCCGCGGTGCGGTCGGGCTCGAGGTCCCCGTGACGAAGGCCGACCAGGACCTGCTCAACCCGAAGGGCGTCAACGCCATCCGGTCGTTCCCCGGCCGCGGCATCCGCGTCTGGGGCGCGCGTACGACCTCCGGGAACCCGTCGTGGAAGTACGTCAACGTCAGGCGACTGTTCCTCTTCCTCGAGGAGTCCATCGAGGAGGGGACCCAGTGGGCGGTCTTCGAGCCGAACGACCGGCGGCTCTGGGCGCGGGTCCGCCAGTCCGTCCGCAACTTCCTGACGACGGTCTGGCACGACGGCGGTCTGATGGGCGCTAGCCCGGACGAGGCGTTCTACGTGAAGGCGGACCGGACGACGATGACGCAGGACGACATCGACAAGGGCCGGCTCATCGTCGAGGTGGGCGTCGCACCCGTCAAACCCGCCGAGTTCGTTGTGTTCAGGATAACGCAGTGGACCGAGGGCGTGGAGGGGGGGTCGTAGATGCCCGACAGACACGGACCGTTCCGGAACATGCGGTACGTACTGGAGATCGACTCGGTCGCCCGGGCCGGGTTCAGCGAGTGTGCGATTCCCGAGTCCAACACCGAGGTCATCGAGTACCGCGAGGGCAACGAGGCCCCGACGGTGCGCAAACTCTCGTCGCTCGCGGCCCACGGCAACCTCACCCTCAAGAGCGGGGTCACGACCGACTCGATAGAGCTGTACGAGTGGTGGCAACTGGTCGAGCAGGGCAAGACCGACTCGGCGCGCCGGCAGATTGCGATCGTCCTCCTCGACGAGGAGGGCCAGCCCGGCCCGCGCTGGGAGTTCCGTAACGCCTGGTGTCGCCAGTACGACGCCCCCGACCTCAACGCGACCGGCAACGAGGTCGCCATCGAGAGCATGGAGATCGTCCACGAGGGGATGGAGCGGACCGCATGAGCGGCGAGACGCTCCAGACGACCTTCGAGTTCACCCTGCCGCAGGGGTACGTCGACGACGAGGGAACGCGCCACCGAGAGGGGACGATGCGCCTCGCCTCGGCCGCAGACGAGCTCAAACCGCTCACCGACCCCCGGGTCCAGTCCAACGAGTCGTACTTCACGGTCATCCTCCTCTCGCGAGTCGTCACCGAGATCGGAAGCGTCACCGAGGTGACGCCGGGCGTCGTCGAGAACCTGTTCGTCGCCGACCTGTCGTACCTCCAGGACCTCTACGGACGCGTCAACGACCGCGGCGCGAACGTGGTCGACGCGACCTGTCCGGACTGCGGGACGTCGTTCCGGGTGAGCGCCGACGGGGGCCCCAGTCGCGACAGGGAAGCGTCCGCCGGGGGGAGTTCGGGAAACGGGGACTGACGGGGCGACGCTCCTCCGACCGGCTCTACGAGGAGGTCGCCTTCGTCGCCTACCACTTCAACTGGAGCCACGACACCGTGCTCGAACTGCCTCACGGGGAACGCGCCCGCTGGTGTGCGGAGATAAGCCGCATCAACGAGCGGATGAACGCGGACCGCGAGCGCGACCGGCGAGCGTCGGCGGGAGAGACCGAACTGGCCGACCTCGCCGCCGCCGACCGGCCCGGGCGACCGGGGGAGCGAGACGGATGACTCCGCTCCCGGCACACCCGTCGCGGAGGGGTCGGTGATGGGGGCCAGCGACCGGACGGACCCGTACCGGGGCTACCGGTTCCTCGTGGAGATCGAGTCGGTCATCGCCGCCGGATTCTCGGAGGTCTCGGGTCTCGAGGTGCGGATGGAGCCCCAGACCTACCAGGAGGGCGGCGTCAACGACTACACCCACAGGCTCCCCACGCGGTTCGACCACGCCAACCTCGTCTGCAAACGCGGCATCACGGACGACACCGCCCTCGTCGAGTGGGTCGAGTCGGCGGTGTACGGCCCGCCGTCGCCGACCGAGGTGACGCGCAAGACCGTCCGCGTGTTCCTCCAGGACGCCCGCGGCGAGGAGGCGTGGGGCTGGGAGTGCCGCGAGGCGCTGCCGGTCCGGTGGACCGGTCCGGACCTGAACGCCACGGAGGGCGGGGTCGCTGTCGAGACCGTCGAGTTCGCACACCACGGCCTCCAGCGCGTCCAGGGGCTACCATGACCGACGCCGGCCCCGAGACCGACCGCGCTCCGTTCCCCGACGACAGGGCCTACCTCGAGGTCGAACTGGCGCGACTGGAGTGTCGCCTCCGGGCGGCGGTCGAGGCCTTCGACGGCCCCGTCGACGAGTTCGGGGGGCTCTACGTCTCCCGAGCCGAGGTCGAGCGACTGCTCGGGATGGGCGGGTCCGAACCCGACACGCACAGAGCGAGGAGCGCCGAGGAGGCGCGACTGGAATCGCTGACTGCGGACCTCCGCGAGCGGAGGCGGGCGACCCGCGAGGCGGACCGGGACCTCGCCGTCGAGCGCCTCGCCGACCGCTTCGGACTGGACGCCCTCGACCGCGAACTGCTCGTGCTCGCGCTGGCTCCGGACCTCGACGAGGCGTACGCGACGGTCTACGCCTTCCTCCAGGACGACGCCACCCGGAGCCGGCCGACGGTCGGGTTCCTCGCCGGACTGCTCGAGACGGCGGACCGGATGGACGTCAGAGCGGCGTTCTCGCCCGGCGCACCGCTGGTGGCCCACGGGGTCGTACGTCCGGTGGGAGACGGACCGCTCCCGACCCGGCCGGTCCGGGTCGACGAGCGAATCGTCGCGCTCCTGCTCGGCGAGCGCGACCGCGTCCCGGTCGAGAGCGACGCGGTCACGCGGTCCGACCCGGACCGGCCCGTCGGGGACCTGGACGCGGACCGCCCGCGGAAGCGAGTCCTGCGAGAGCTGGCCGACCGCGACGGGACGTGGCCGTTCGTCGCGGTGTCGGGGCCGCGAGGAGCGGGAAAGCGCGCGCAGATAGCGGCAGTCTGCGCCGAACGGGACCAGCCGCTGGTCACGGTCCGGGCCGACCGGGTCGAACCGGGCGAGTTGCCCGCCGTAGTCGCCGACGCCGTCGCGGACGCGCGCCTCGGAGACGCAGCGGTTCACGTGGCCGGACTCTCGGACGACGGTGGCGGCGCGGCTCCGGGGGCGGTCCGTCGGCTCGACGACCTCGAGGGGGCCGTCTTCGTGTCGACCGAGCGACCGGTCTCGACCGCCGTCCGGAGGGCCGTCGACGGCCACGAGGTCGTCCCGCTGGCCGTCGAGCGCGCGGATTACGACGGGCGGCGGCGCTACTGGACCGACGTCGACGACCTGCCCGGCGGAGCCGAGCCGTCGGACCTGGCGGCGAAGTTCCGGCTGACCCGCGGTGCGATAGACGACGCGATGGCGGCGGCGCGTGCGAGTGCACGCGCGAGCGGGGAGACGCTGTCTCCCGCCCACGTCTACGAGGGGTGTCGCGCGCAGTCGAGCGAGCGCCTCGACGACCTCGCCCAGCGGGTCGAACCGACCGTGGGGTGGGACGACATCGTCCTGCCGCCGGCGGCGACCGCGCAGTTGCGCGAACTCGCCGCGCGCATCGGCGATCAGGGGACCGTCTACGAGGACTGGGGGTTCGCGGAGGCGTCGTCGCTCGGGAACGGGCTAGTCGCGCTGTTCTCGGGGCCGTCCGGCACCGGCAAGACGATGGCCGCGGAGGTCGTCGCGGCCGACGCCGGACTGGGGCTGTACAAGGTCGACCTCGCGTCGGTCGTGAGCAAGTACGTCGGCGAGACGGAGTCGAACCTCGGGGAGATATTCGACGAGGCGGCAGACAGCGACGCGATCCTGCTGTTCGACGAGGCGGACGCCCTGTTCGGCGAACGCTCCGACGTCTCGGACGCCCACGACAGGTACGCGAACGTGGAGGTGAACTACCTCCTCCAGCGCGTCGAGGAACACGACGGGACGGTGTTGCTGACGACGAACCTCGAGGCGAACATCGACGACGCGTTCCGACGGCGGGTCCACGTCGGCGTGGAGTTCCCCTTCCCCGACCGCCGGTCGCGGACGGGCATCTGGCGGCGTTCGTTCCCCCAGTCGACGCCGGTCGGGACGCTGGACTACGAGTTCCTGGGCGGGCTGGAACTGTCCGGCGGCAACATTC
>JBDGSQ010000141.1:0-2693 GCA_042217455.1 Haloferacaceae archaeon
CGCGCATACAGAAGATTCTTATCTCGCATCGAACCAACTCTACGACAATGGATTTGACCGGTGAGTCGGCCGGCGGCGGACCCACCGGCGACGCGTCTCCGGACGGGGGCGCGGACCCGCTCACGGCGGCTGCCCCGGCCGAGGCGTCACCGGACGGCGTCGAGGTGAGCGTCGTTCTCCCGGCGTACAACGAGGAGGGTACCATCGAGGAGACGGTCCGCGTGACCGTCGAGACGCTGGAGTCGTTTCTCCCGCCGTCTGCCTTCGAGGTGGTCGTCGCGGAGGACGGCTGCGACGACCGGACGCCGGAGCTAGCCGACCGCCTCGCGGCGGCCGACCCCCGCGTCCGCCACTTCCACTCCGACGAGCGACTCGGGCGCGGCGGCGCGCTCGAACGGGCGTTCGAGGCCTCCCGCGGCGAGACGCTCGTCTACTTCGACACGGACCTCGCGACCGACATGAAACACCTCGAGGGACTGGTCGAACGCGTCCGGTCGGGCGAGTACGACGTCGCCACCGGGTCGCGGTGGATGCCGGGACGCGAGGCGTCGCGGCCGCCGAAGCGCGGCGTCCCGAGCCGGGGGTTCAACTTCCTCGTCCGCCTCTTCCTGCGCTCGGACCTCCGGGACCACCAGTGCGGCTTCAAGGCGCTCTCCCGGGAGGCGTTCGAGGAACTCCACGACGAGGTGGAGGACGACCACTGGTTCTGGGACACGGAGCTCCTCGTCCGCGCCCAGCGACGCGGCCTCCGGGTCGAGGAGTTCCCGGTCGACTGGACGCCCAAGGGCGACACGAAGGTCGACCTCGTCAGGGACATCTTCGGGATGGGCAGCCAGATTCTCCGGGTCTGGTGGCAGCTGTCGGTCCGGCCGCGCATCACCCGCCGGGTGACCATCGCCGCGGGGCTGCTCCTGACCGCGTTCGCCATCGCGCTGATGTCGCTGTACATCGACTTCGGCCGCGTCCTCGGAGAGATCGAGCGGGCGGACCTCGGACTGCTGTCCCTCGCGGCCGGCATCTACGTGTTCTCGTGGCCGATACGCGGGGTCAGGTACCGCTACATCCTCCGCGAACTCGGCTTCGACGAGCGGGCGGACTTCCTCACCGGTGCGGTGTTCATCAGCCAGACGGGCAACCTCGTGTTCCCGATGCGCGCCGGCGACGCCGTCCGCGCGTACGTGGTGAAGGCCAGACGGGGCATCCCGTACCCGTCGGGGTTCGCCTCGCTCGCGGCAGAGCGCGTCTTCGACCTGCTCACCATCACGGGGCTCGCGGGCGCCGTCCTGCTGGTCTACGTGGCCACCGGCCAGTTCGCCCTCCTCGTCGAGGGCGTCGCCGGGTCCGAGAACCAGTTCGCCGTCCTCGTCGCCGTCGGCGTCGCGCTCGCGGCGCTCGCCGTCATCGCCGTCGTCGTCCTGTCGGCCCGCTCCGACCGCAACCGCGTCCGTGAAGCCGTCGAGGCCGTGAGCAGCGACTCCTACGCGGACTACGTCGCCGGCGTCCTCGAGCGGTTCGTCGGCGACCTCCAGAAGGTCGGCGGCCGCCCCGCCGCGTTCGGCCGCGTGGGCGCTTCGAGCGTCCTCATCTGGACCGTCGACGTACTGACCGCCGCCGTCGTCTTCGCCGCCTTCGGCGTCCTCGGGTCGCTCTCTCCCGTCGAACTGCTGATGGTCTCCTTTTTCGCCGTCAGCGTCGGCAACCTCGCGAAGGTCATCCCGCTCCAGCTCCCCGGCGGCATCGGCCTCTACGAGGGCGCGTTCACCCTGCTCGTCCTCGCGCTGACGCCGCTCGACCCGGGTGTCGTCGTCGGCGTCGCCTTCGTCGACCACGCGGTCAAGAACGTCGTCACCATTATCGGCGGCGTCGTCTCGATGCTCGCGCTCAACGTCTCGCTGACCACCGCCGTCGAGGAGAGCGCCGACGTACAGGAGTCGGACGCCTACAAAGAGAGCGTCCAGGACTGAGAGAGCGTCCCGGACTGAGCGCCGCGGGCGTCGGGACGCCTCACGTCACACACCCGACGCGGGGCGTTCACGCCTCGTAGAGGTCGACGCGGAACGGGCCGAACGCGCCGGCGACGGCAGACGCGAGCGCGGCCTCGCGGTCGAGTCGACCGTCGGTGAGGACGCCCGCCGCCCCCTGTCGCTCCGGAACGCCCTCGGTGCCGAGGACGTCGTCCACCACCGGGCCGAGTTCCTCGCCGTCGAGGACGCGGTCGGCGACGGCGTCGGGCAGGCGGAGGCTCGGTCCCGCGGCGCGCGCCAGTCGCTCGCCGTCCGCGACCGCCGCCCACATCACGAGGTAGAGCGGGCGCGCTTCCGCGCCGTCCCACCCGTCTCCACCCTCGCCCGCCGCGAACGACGCGACGCCTCCCTCGACGCCGACGCCGTAGTCGAACCCGCCGCGGGCGAGAACGTTGCGGGCGCGGTTCTCCGCGCCGGCGGCGGTCGCTGCGTGCCCGCGCGGTTGCTCCGGGACGCCGGATACGACCGGAATCGCCTCGACGTCCGCCTCGACGACCGACTCGACGGCCCGCCGCTTCACCGGGTTGCCGCTCCCGACGCCGACTCGCATGTGTCGGTTCCCCGTCCGCGCGCGACGGCCCTACCGCTTTCGGTCGTGGGTGTCGCACAGCGGGCGCTTTCGGTCGTGGGTGTCGCACAGCGGGCGCTTTCGGTCGTGGGTGTCGCACA
>JBDGSQ010000141.1:2793-16487 GCA_042217455.1 Haloferacaceae archaeon
CGCTTTCGGTCGTGGGTGTCGCACAGCGGGCGCTTTCGGTCGTGGGTGTCGCACAGCGGGCACCGCTTTCGACCGCCGGTGTCGCACGGCGCACATCCGCGGGAGGGGTGCCCGTCAGCCGTCGACTCCGTGAAAGAGCGCCGCGAGCGCCTCAGCGCCGTCTGCGAGTCGCGGACTCGGCTGGTTCAGGAGGTCGTCGTGGACCACCTCGACCTCGGCGTCGACGTCCCAGTCGCGGTCGGCGACGACGGCCGGGTCCACGCTGTCGCCCTTCCCGCAGACGTGGAGGACGGCGTAGTCCGGGTCGGCGGCCTCGACGTCCGCGCGCGACACCTCGCGGGAGCGCTCGCCGGGGTCGCAGAAGGGGTACCGGCCACCGGCGGCGCGGACCACGTCCGGGACCCAGTTGCCCGCGGCCATCGGCGGGTCGGTCCACTCCTCGCAGTAGACCACCGGCCGCGGGCGACCGGCCACGCGCTCGCGGACGCAGTCGAGTCGCTCGCGGGTCGACTCGGCCAGTGCGACACCGGCGGCGGGCCGGTCGACAGCCCGTCCGAGCGTCTCGAAGCTCTCCCGTACCTCGCCGAGCGTCGCGGGCGCGACGTGACACACCTCGTGCCCGCGCGCCCGGAGTTCGTCCCGGACCGACGACTGGAGAGCGTCGCTGGTCAGCACGAGGTCCGGGTCGAGCGCGTCGACCCGGTCCATGTCGGGGTTCAGCCAGCCGCCGACGGCGGGCGCGTCGGCGTCACAGTGGGTCGTGACGCCGACGAGACAGTCGGCGGCGTCCATCGCAGTCAGCGTCGCCGTCGCCGCCGGCGCGAGCGAGACGACCCGGAGTGAAGCGCACACGGGTCGACTCACGGCACCCGGTGGGAAGTAGGCCACGGCTGGACCGCGCCGACCCGTGATGAGCGAGCGGAATCGCCCCATGGCACGGGTCGACCGACGGGGACAGCCACTCCCCCGCCGAATCGTGTGTCACGTTCACGTTCCACACTTAAACTACACGAACGACCGTCGGTAACGTGGCGTTAACACCGTCAACGAGGGGGACTTTACTTTCGATATCGAAACTCATATATAGAAGCCCTCCGTGGCTATCCTACAGAACGAATCGCTCCGGGCTTTTTTGGCGTACTGCCCCCGTGAGCGTCTGCCGTCCCACCCAACGCAATGAGCGAAAAGACCGAACTCCGAACGCGATCGACCGAAGAGACCGACGAGAAGCTGACCTGTCCCGAGTGCGGCGGCCACACCGTCCACGACGAGGAACACGGCGAGACCGTCTGTGAGAGCTGCGGGCTCGTCATCGAGGCGGACAACGTCGACCGCGGCCCCGAGTGGCGCGCCTTCGACGCCAAAGAGAAAGACGAGAAGTCCCGGGTCGGTGCGCCCACGACCAACACGATGCACGACAAGGGGCTGTCGACCAACATCGACTGGCGCGACAAGGACGCCTACGGCAACTCGCTGGGGTCCCGACAGCGCCAGAAGATGCAGCGCCTGCGCAAGTGGAACGAGCGGTTCCGCACCCGCGACTCCAAGGAGCGCAATCTCAAGCAGGCGCTCGGCGAGATAGACCGGATGGCCTCGGCGCTCGGCCTCCCCGAGAACGTCCGCGAGACCGCCTCGGTCATCTACCGCCGCGCGCTCGACGAGGACCTCCTCCCCGGCCGCTCTATCGAGGGCGTCGCCACCTCGTGTGTGTACGCCGCCGCGCGGATGGCGGGCGTCCCGCGCTCGCTCGACGAGATCGCCGACGTCTCCCGCGTGAACAAGAGCGAGGTGGCCCGCACCTACCGCTACGTGGTCCGCGAACTCTCGCTCGAGGTCAAGCCCGCCGACCCCGAGCAGTACGTCCCCCGGTTCGCCTCCGAACTCGGTCTCTCCGACGAGGCAGAGCGCCGCGCGCGCCAGCTCCTGAAGAACGCGAAAGAGGAGGGCGTCCACAGCGGCAAGAGCCCGGTCGGTCTCGCGGCCGCCGCCGTCTACGCCGCCTCGCTGCTCACGAACGAGAAGACGACGCAGGCGAAAGTCAGCGACGTGGCCGACATCAGCGAGGTCACCATCCGCAACCGCTACCACGAACTCCTCGAGGCCGAGCAGGGCCTCCTGGCCTGACGTCGGACCCAAGAACTAACCACCGCCCGGCGCGACGACTCTCCTGAATGCGGACCGAACACGAACTCCGGGTCGGTGACGCGTCCGCGATGGACGCGGTGCCCGACGAGTCCGTCGACCTCGTGGTGACGTCCCCGCCGTATCCGATGATCGAGCTGTGGGACGACCTGTTCGAAGACGGCGACGACGAGGTGGCGCGGGCGCTCGACGACGGCGACGCCGACGCGGCCTTCGAGTCGATGCACCGGCAACTCGACCCGGTGTGGGACGAGGTCGTCCGCGTCCTCGCGGACGGCGGCATCGCCTGCGTCAACGTTGGCGACGCCACCCGGTCTGTCGACGGCGAGTTCCGCCTCTTTCCGAACCACGTGCGGGTCACAGACGCCCTCCGGGAGCGCGGCCTCTCGTCGCTGCCGGACGTCCTCTGGCGCAAGCCGACCAACTCTCTGACGAAGTTCATGGGGTCCGGCACCCTGCCGACGAACGCCTACGTGACCCTCGAACACGAGTACGTCCTCGTCTTCCGGAAGGGCGGGACCCGGTCGTTCCCCCCCGGCGACGAGGACCGCTACGAGAGCGCCTTCTTCTGGGAGGAACGCAACCGGTGGTTCTCGGACCTGTGGGAGTTCACGGGCGAGGGGCAGACGGACGTCGCCACCGCGGCCCGCGAGCGGTCGGCGGCGTTCCCCCTCGAACTGCCGCTCCGACTCGTCCGGATGTTCTCGACCTACGGCGACACGGTCCTCGACCCCTTCGCGGGCACCGGCACGACGCTGCTCGCGGCCATGCACGGCGGGCGGGACGCCGTCGGCTACGAACTCGACGGCGACCTCGTGGACGCGTTCGACGACCGACTGGCTGACCTGCCGGCGCGCTCGCGCCGCCGCACCCGCGAGCGACTCGACCGACACAGGGAGTTCGTCGCGGCGCGCGACGACCGCCCCGACTACGAGGCCACCCACTACGGCTTCCCGGTCGTCACGCGACAGGAGCGCCACGTCCGCCTCTACGCCGTCGAGGACGTCACCGCGGAGCGACTCGGCGGGCCGGACGCCGACGACGCCGGGCGCCGGTACGTCCTCGAACACGCCCCGGTCTGAGCGCCGGAGGTGCCGACTCGCGACGACCGGTCGGCGCGAAACCGTTTTGCCCGCGGAGTCGGTCGGTCGGTGCATGGACCTCACGTTCGACTCGTTCGTCCTCGCCGCGAGCACGGCGACCCTGACGGACGAACCCGCGGCGCGCGAGCACGCAGACGCCGTGGAGTTCCGGATGGACCTCGCGACCGACCCGCTCTCGGCCCTCGACGACTACGACGGCGACCTGCCGGTGCTGGCGACGAACCGCGCCGGGTGGGAGGGCGGGGAGGCAGACGACGACGGCCGGCTCGACGCCCTCGTCGCGGCCGCCGACCACGACGCGGTCGGAGCGGTGGACGTCGAACTGGCGGCTCTCCGGACGCCGGAGGGCGAGTCCGCCGCGGCGGCGGCCCGCGACCGGGGCGCGGCGGTCGTCGCGTCCGTCCACGACTTCGAGCGGACGCCCCCGCCCTCGCGGCTCAGGGAGCTACTCGGGGACGCCGTCGCACTCGGCGACGTGGGCAAACTCGCGGTGACGGCCGCCGACGCCGGCGACGTCCTCGACCTCCTCGCGGCGACCCGGGACGCCACCTCGTGGGGCGACCCGGTTGCGACGATGGCGATGGGCGAGCCCGGGCGGCACTCGCGCGCGGTCGCGCCGCTGTACGGGTCGAAGATAGGGTACGCGCCGGTCGACCCCGCCGACGCCACCGCTCCCGGCCAGTACGACCTCGCCACGCTCCGGGAACTGGTGTCGGCCCTGTCGTGACTGGCGGTGCCCCGGTGGGCGCTGTCGGTGCCCGGTCGGTCCTGTCCTGACTGTCGGTATCCGGTGGGCGCTGTCACGGCCGCCGGCGTCTCGCCCCGAACCGCCACGTAACAGAAGGTTCACTAACGGCCACCGAGAACGGGCGAGCGATGGGACGTGGACCGAGACCGTGGCTCGCCGCGCTGCTCGCACTCGGAATCGCAGGGCTCGGCCACGCCTACCTCCGGCGGTGGCGACGAGCGGTGGGCTGGTTCGGTCTCATCGTCCTCTCGGGGCTCGCGCTGTCTGCGGCGTTCGCCGACCCGAGCGCCACCACGGTCGCCGACTTCCCGCCGGAGGTCCTCCTCCCGGTGATGGCCCTGTTCGTCCTCAGCGCCGTCGACGCCTTCCGACTGGCGAAACGCGGCGTCGCGACCGCCACGGGCGGCGACGACGAGACGCCCCGGTGTCCGAACTGCGGGAAGGAGATAGACCCCGAGATGGCGTTCTGCCAGTGGTGCGCCCACCCGCTCGACGAACCCGTCGAGTAGCTCGAACCCCCTGCGTAGCGCAAAGACGCCTTTGACCCACCAGAAGGCACTTTCTCTCCCGAGCGAAGCACTCGGACATGAACCGACGAGCGGTGCTGTGGCAGACCGGCGCGCTCGCGGCCGCGGCACTCGCTGGCTGTACGGGCGGTGACAGCGGTGGTAACGCGACCACGACGCGGAGGTCCGCGGCGACGGACGCGAAGGTGACGACCGCGACGGACGACGGCGGTCACGAGCGGCCGACGGTGACGCCACACGAGGAGGTGCCCACGGGCACGCCGACGGGAGGGGACGCGCGACTGGCCGAACTGGCCGCCGGCAACGCGTCCTTCGCGCTCGACCTCCACCGGTATCTCGCCCGCGAGCGGGGCGGCAACCTGTTTCTCTCGCCGTACAGCGTCTCCGTCGCGCTGGCGATGACGTACGCCGGTGCCCGCGGCGACACCAGCGAACAGATGCGAGAGACCCTGCACTACACGCTCGGTGCGGAGGTCCACCCCGCGTTCGCCGACCTGCGAGAGGCCCTCCGGTCGCGCGCGACGACCGAGGACCCCGTCGACGGCGACGAGGTCGACGCCTTCGAACTCGCCGTGGCGAACGCCCTGTGGGGACGGGAGGGCTACCCCTTCGCCGAGGACTTTCTGGACCTGCTGGATTCGAACTACGGCGCGGGCCTCCGGCGGGCGGACTTCGTCGGCGACCCCGCGGGCGAGCGCGAGCGAATCAACGAGTGGGTCGCCGACGCCACCGAGGGGAGAGTCGAGGACCTCCTGCCGCCTGACGCCGTCACCCCCCAGACGGTGCTGGTGCTGACCAACGCCATCTTCTTCCGGGCGAGCTGGCTGCACGAGTTCGACCCCGCGGACACGGAGGACGGTCGGTTCACCGCGCTCGGCGGCGCCGAGGCGACGGTGCCGTTCATGACACGGGAGCTGCGGACGAACTACGCGTCGGTCCCCGGCGCCGAGGCCGTCGAGCTGCCCTACGTCGGCGACGAGGTGTCGATGGTGCTGATTCTCCCCGACGAGGGCCAGTTCGAGGCCTTCGAGCGCGACCTCACGTCGGAGCGGCTGTTCGGCATCTTCCACGCGATGGTCGACGCGAAGGGGACCGTCGCGCTCCCGAGATTCGAGTTCGAGACGGAGGTCCAGCTCTCGGACGCGCTCTCGGAACTGGGGATGCCCGCGGCGTTCACCTCCGGCGCGAACTTCGGCGGGATGGTCGGCGGCGAGTCGGGCGGCCCGTGGATAGACGAGGTGTACCACAGGGCGGTCGTCTCCGTCGACGAGGAGGGGACCGAGGCCGCGGCGTCGACGGCGGTGGTCACGGTGGAGTCACTCCCGCCGACGTGGGGGGAGCTCCGGTTCGACCGCCCGTTCCTGTTCTGCATCCGCGATAAACCGACCGACGCGGTGCTGTTTCTCGGTCGGGTCGCGGACGCCGGGAGCGCGCAGGCCGAGTAGGTCGCGGACGCCGGGGGGTTGGGAGCACGCGGGCCTCGCAGGTCGCGGAACCGCCGGCGGTCGGGAGCGCCCGACCGGTCACTTCTCGATGATGCTCTCCTCGACGGCCTCGCCGAAGTGGCGGGCGGTCTCCTCGTAGTAGACCAGCACCTCGTCGCCGGGTTCGAGGTCGGTCACGGCCGTGCGGCCCTCGCGGGTGTGGACCTTGATGGTCTCTGCGTTCTGCAGGAGCGTCTCGATGCGGTCGCCGCCGTCGTCGCCGCCGATCTCGGCCTGCACCCGGAACATCGGTCGCTTCTCTATCTTGACGCGGCCGACGATGCCGTCCCGGGTCTTGCCGTCGACGTCGGTGATCTGCACCTCGTCGCCGGCCTGCAGTTCCGAGAGGTACTTCGTCTCGCCGCCGGGCGTGCGGAGGTAGGCGTGGACCGCGCCGGCGTTGACGCGGAAGGGCCGGGAGGCGACGTAGGGCGACTCGGCCGTCTCGGCGTGGACGAAAAAGAGGCCGCGGCCGAGACTCCCGACGAGCATCCCCTCGTCGTGGTCCATGAGGTTGCCCGTGTCGACGCAGACGCGGTCCGCCATCCCCGTCCGCTCGACGGCGGTGACGGTGGCCCACGTCAGGTCGAGCTGCTCGCGGTCCGCCTCGTCGCGGGCCTCGACTGTCTCCCGGATCTCGTCGGGGTCGTCGCTGTCGAGCAGGACGCCGTCGGCACCGAGTTCGAGCGTCTCGAAGGCGGTCTGGGCTTCCTCCGCTGTGGTGACGCCCGCGACGAGTTCCGTCTCGTCGCCGATGCGGGCGATGAGGTTCTCCAGCGGGATTATCTGCCAGTTCTCGCCGACGACGAGCGTGTAGTCGGCCTCGTGTGCGGCCTCCTCGGCGAAGGACTCGTAGCTCTCGTCGAAGATGCGGACGTACGCGCCGGTGGTTCGGTCGCCGTCCTCGCGCCGGAGCGTCGTCAGGTCCGCAGAGCCGGAGAAGTCCGTGGGGAAGTCGACCGTGCCGTCGCCCTCGCCGTCCTTGCCGACGACGTAGGCGTCCGCGTCCGCCGCGCCGTCGGCCTCGACGCTCCCCGCTTCCGCGTCGACGACGTGGACGTCGGCGTCGCTCACGAACGCCGCCACGTTCACGTCTCCGAGTTCGCGCACCCGGTCTACGTCTGCCGCGTCCACGAGCACCCAGTCGACGCCCGCCTCGATGCCCGCCGTGATGCGTCGCTTTTGCCGCTCCCAGTCGCCGACCGTGTCGTCGGCTTTCAGCCACACGCTCCGTGTCATTACCGGAGGCACACGGTCGGGTGGCTTGAACGTGGCGGATGGCACAGGCGAACCGGACGACTCGCGGGTGACACGCCAGAAGCCGACGACGTCGCCGGACGAAGAGAGCGGGGTCGGTCCGGTCAGGTCACGGCGGTCTCACACCTCGACGCCGAGTCCGGAGGCGGCGAGCGCCTCGTCGACGCCGGCGTCGTCGTGGACGACGGCCGAGACGGCGCGGGTGATGGACTCGGGGTCCTCGTGCTGGAAGATGGACCGCCCCATCGAGACGCCCGCCGCGCCGGCGTCCATCGCGCCGCGGACCATCTCGACCGTCTCGCGGTCTGTCCCCTTGCTCCCGCCGGCGATGACGACCGGCAGGCGCGTGGACTCGACCACGTGCTCGAAACTCGCCGCGTCGCCGCTGTAGGCCGTCTTGACCACGTCGGCGCCGAGTTCTTCCGCGAGGCGCACCGCGTGACCGAGGGCCTCCGCGTCGTGTTCGTCGACGCCGGGTCCGCGGGCGTAGGACATCGCCAGCACCGGGACGCCGTAGCGACCCGCTTCGTCGGTCAGCCGCGCGAGGTCCTCTATCTGACGGGGTTCCGAGTCGCTCCCGACGTTGAGGTGCATCGAGACGGCGTCCGCCCCGGCGCGGAGGGCCTCCTCGACGGTGCCGGTCATCCGCTTGTCGTTCGAGTCGGGGCCGACGACCGTCGACCCGTTGAGGTGGGCGACCCAGCCCCTCCCGTTCTTGTTCGCGTGGACGCGCGGCGCGATTCCCTTCTGGGTGAGCACCGCGTCGGCCCCGCCGCGGGTGACGGCGTCGACGGTCGATTCGATGTCCTTCAGTCCGGTCACGGCCCCGAGCGTGAGTCCGTGGTCCATCGGGACGACGACGTATCGCCCCCCCGTCGAGATTCTGTCGAGTCGCGCGTCGATACCGGCTGTCATGGTGTGTGAATGGTTCACTCGGAGTTATGTGCGTTCCGGATGCGGAACGTCCTGTCCTGCACCGCGGGCCGCGCCCGCCGCGAGTTCGCTCGCCTTCGCCTCGAGTCGGTCCGCCACCGCCTCGACGTCGTCGCCGTCCTCGGCCCCCTCGGCGACGATGTCGACGAGAGCGCTCCCGACGATGACGCCGTCCGCGCCCGCGTCGACGACGTGGGCCGCGTGGTCGCCGGTCGAGATGCCGAAGCCGACCGCCTTCGGGACGTCCCAGTCTTCGACCCGCGAGAGGCTCGCTGCGGTCTGGTCGGAGACGTCCGCCTTCGCGCCGGTCGTGCCGAGTCGCGCCTGCACGTAGACGTAACCCGACACCTGCGACATGATGCGCTCCAGTCGCTCGCCCCGGGTCGTCGGCGCGACGATGAACACGAGGTCGAGGCCGTACTCGTCGCAGGCCTCCCGGAGCGGGCCGGCCTCCTCTGCTGGCAGGTCGGGGACGACGAACCCGTCGATGCCCACCTCGGCGGCCCGCCGGACGAACGCCTCCGGACCCGGCTCTCCGCCCGCGTGAGCCCCGTAGCGGTAGATGAGGTTGTAGTAGGTCATGCAGACCACCGGCACGTCCACGTCGATGTCGTCGACGAGGTCGAAGTAGCGGTCGGGGTTCATCCCGCCCTCGAGCGAGCGGGCGACGGCGGCCTGAATCGTCGGCCCCTCCGCGATGGGCTCGGAGAACGGGAGGCCGAGTTCGACCACGTCCGCCCCGCCGCGGACCAGCGCCCGCACGTACTCGGCGGTCGCCTCCGCGTCCGGGTCGCCGGCGGCGAGGTAGGGGACGAAGGCCGGTCCGTCCGCGAAGGCCGCGTCGATTCCGCTCACAGCCCACCCCCCGTCTCGGCGAAGACGTCCATGTCCGGCGCGCCCTCAATGTCGCGCCGCTCGGTCTCCTCGACGACGGACTCGAGGTCCTTGTCGCCGCGCCCGGAGACGTTCACGAGGACGACGTCGCCGAGGCCCGCGTCGCCGTCGGCGTCCG
Organism: Haloferacaceae archaeon; assembly: GCA_042217455.1. Taxonomy (GTDB): domain Archaea; phylum Halobacteriota; class Halobacteria; order Halobacteriales; family Haloferacaceae; genus JBDGSQ01. The sequence continues at coordinate 12,000 of JBDGSQ010000141.1, forward strand.
GGCCGGCCTGCTGTTCGAGATACCCGAAGGCGTGGGCCGTCTCCAGCGCGGGGATGACGCCCTCGAGCTGGGAGACGCGGTGGAAGGCTTCGAGGGCGGCGTCGTCGCCGACGTTGACCGCGCGGACGCGGCCCTCGTCGACGAGGTTCGCCAGTTCGGGACCGACGCCCGCGTAGTCGAGGCCGGCCGAGACGCTGTGAGACTCCATTATCTGCCCGTAGGAGTCCTGCAGAATCTTCGTCCGCGCGCCGTGGAGGACGCCCTCGGTGCCGGTCGACAGCGACGCCGAGTTGGGCGCGACGCCCGCCTCCTCGTCGACGTCGAGGCTCGACCCGCCGGCCTCGACGGCGTAGAGGTCGACCGGGTCGTCGAGGAAGCCCGCGAACGCGCCCATCGTGTTCGACCCGCCGCCGGCGCAGGCCAGCACCGAGTCGGGGAGCGCTCCTGCCTGCTCGCGCACCTGCTCGCGGGCCTCCTCGGAGATGACCGACTGGAAGTCCCGCACCATGTCCGGGAAGGGCGCGGGGCCGACGACGGAGCCGATGACGTAGTGGGTGTCCTCGACGTTCGTGGCCCAGTCCCGGAGCGTCTCGCTGATGGCCTCCTTGAGCGTCCCGCGGCCCACCGTCACCGGGTTCACCTCGGCGTCGTTGAGGCGCATCCGGAAGACGTTGGGGCGCTGGCGGTTGATGTCCTTCCGGCCCATGTATATCTCGCAGGGGACGTCGAGGTGGGCCGCCGCCATCGCCGTCGCGGTGCCGTGCTGGCCCGCGCCCGTCTCGGCGACGATTCGCTCTTTGCCCATGTACGTCGCCAGCAGGACCTGCCCGAGGGCGTTGTTGAGTTTGTGCGCGCCGCCGTGGACGAGGTCCTCCCGTTTCAGGTAGACTTCACGGCCGTACCGCTCGGAGAGCGTCTCGGCGTACTGCGTCGGCGTCGGTCGCCCGCCGAACTGCTCGATGCGCTCTCTGAACTCGTCCATGAAGCCGTCCTCGTTCTCGAGGACGTACCGCCGGTACGCGTCCTGTAACTCCTCGATTGCCGGCATCAGCGCCTCCGGCACGTACTGTCCGCCGTACTCTCCGAACTTTCCTGTCTGACTCATGCGTGTACGAAATCGTCGGTGTTTGCCCGCACGTCTCCGTCCATGATTGCACTTCCGATGAGGAGGGCGTCCGCGCCCGCCTCGCGCATCCGCCGCGCGTCCCCGGGAGTCGTTATCCCGCTCTCTGCGAGGAGCGTCACGTCGCCGGGGACCGACGGCGCGACGGTCTCGAAGGTCCCGAGGTCGACCTCCAGCCGGGCGAGGTCGCGGTTGTTCACGCCCACGATGGACGCCCCGGCGTCGAGCGCCTCCCGGAGTTCGGCCTCCGAGTGGACCTCGACGAGCGCCTGGAACCCCCTCGCCTCGGCCGCCGCGAGGAGGCCCGGCAGGTCGTCGACGAACCGGGCGATGAGCAGGACGACGTCGGCCGCGACGGCGTCTAGCTGGGACTCGCGCACGAGGAAGTCCTTGCGGAGGACGGGCACGTCCACCGCCGCGCGGACCCGGTCGAGCGTCTCCGTCGACCCGCCGAAGTGGTCCGGCTCGGTCAGCACCGAGAGCGCCGCCGCGCCGCCGGCGACCATCTCGCGGGCGAGTTCGACCGGGTCGTCCTCGCGGACGCCCTCCGTGGTCGGACTGGTCGGTTTCACCTCGGCGACGACCGGCACGCGTCCGGCCGACTCGGCGGCCGCGAACGCCTCCGGGAGCGACCGCGCCTCGACGGTCACCCGCTCGTCGCCGCCGTCTCGCGCCCGCGCCGCCTCGAGAATCGAGCGCACCTCGGGGGCGAGTTCTTCTTCACTAGCGTTCATCTATGTTCACCGACGTACTCATCTGTACATAAGGCTTGCGTCCGACGCGCTCGCAACCGCCGCCACGATGGGGTCGACCCCCGGGCCGTCGCGAACCTGCCGCCCCGAGAATCGACCACGAGGCGGGAATCAGCCGTCCCGAGAACCAAGGTTGAAGCGCGTCGGGGCCGCACGCGACGACATGCAGGAAGCCGGCATCTACGCGCGGCGGTCGGAGCGGCTCGGGCGGGCGGTGCAGCTCGGCCTCGCGAGCGGGCGCGTCCTCGGCGTCTCCTTCCCGGCGGAGGTTCCGGCCGACGCCGAGACGGACCACCCCCTCCTCGACCGGGTGTTCGCGTACCTCGACGGGGAGCCGGACGACTTCGACGACGTGGAGGTCGCGCTGACCGTCCCGACCGACCAGCGCCGCGTGCTGGAGACGCTCCGGAAGGTCCCCCGCGGCCGGACCGTCTCCGTCGAGAAGCTCACCCGTCTCGCGGGCCTGGACGACGACTCCGAGGCCGACAGGGAGACAGTCGAGACGGCGCTCTCGGAGAATCCGGTGCCGCTTTTCGTCCCCGACCACCGCGTCCGCGGGCGGGGCGCGACGCCCGCGGAGGTGGCCGAACTGCTCCGCGAACTCGAGTCCTGAGCGCCGGCGCGTCGCGGCGGCTGACCGTCACCGGCCGCCCGCCCAGTCCGCGCCGAGTCCCTCGTGGACGACGAACTCCAGCGCGTTGACGAGGTAGTGGGCGACGAAGACGACGAGCAGGCTCCCGGTCAGGACGAACGCGCCCGCGAACACGAAGCCGAGAACGCCCGTGACGACGACGCCGGCCGGTCCCTGCGCGCCGTGCCCGAGGCCGAACGCGACAGAAGAGAGCGCCGCGAGGAGCCACGGCGAGAGGCCGAAGCCGACCGAGAACGCTCCGACGAGGACGCCCCTGAACAGGAACTCCTCGAAGCCGGCGATGGCGGGGAGGACGACCAGCAACAGGAGCGCCCACCCGCCGACTGACTGGGGTGCGAGCGCCGCGCGGAGCTCCTCCGCCGTACCGAGGCCGATTCGCCGCGACAGGCCGGCCCCCACCTCGTTGACGACGTAGAGACCGACGCCGAGGGCGACGCCCGCGGCCACCGCGCCGGCCGTGGGGACGCCGACGCCGAACGCCGCGGGCGGAATCTGCGTGTACCACGCGCCGCCGACCAGCAGGAACCCGAAGAGCCCCTGCGAGAACGCCACGTTCACGAGCAGGGCGCTCGGCGGGACGTGGGACCCGCTGTTCGACCCGCCTCGCTCGTTCCCCTCCGCGTCCACGAGAGCGTAGTCGCCCCGCCCTTCGGCGTTCGTGGCGGGGCTGTCCACCCGCCCTTCGGCGTTCGTGGCGAAGTCGTCACTCCCCTCGACGTTCGTGGCGAAGTCGTCGTCACGCCCGGCGGTCGTGGCGAAGTCGTCTCCCCGCGATTCGACCCGTGCGGGGTGCCGACCGACGACCACGCCCTCGGCCGCGGCGTGTCGCTCCGGGGGCGCGACGCGGCCGTCGGCGTCGACGACGTCTCTGGACAGGTAGGACAGAAAGAGGAGGGCGGCGAGGACGACGCCCGCGAATCCCGCGAACGCCGCCCAGTCTGCCATCGTCTACGTCGTGTGCCCGGCCGCGATCACTGCGGGCTGGGACTGCTCGGGCCCTTCTTGACGTTGCTGCCGTCGAGTGCGGCCCCGGTGATGCTCTTGAGGCGGTCGACCAGCGAGTCCTTCTCGGGTTCGCCCTCGAGGGCGACGTCGAGGACCTCGCTGATGTGGCTGACCGGGATGATCTCGACCTGGTCTTTGTACTCGTCCTCGATCATCACGTCCTGCATGTTCGCCTTCGGGATGATGACCCGGTCCATGCCGGACTTGGCGGCGGCCTCTATCTTGTGGGTGACGCCGCCGACCGGGAGGACGTCGCCGCGGACCGACAGCGACCCGGTCATGGCGAGCCCCTGGTCGACCCCGACGTCCTCCAGGGCGGAGATGACCGCCGTGGCGACGGTCACCGAGGCGGAGTCGCCCTCGACGCCCTCGTAGGACTGGACGAACTGGATGTGGATGTCCTTCTCGGAGATGTCCTCGTCCGAGAACTTCTTGATGATGGCCGAGACGTTCTGGACGGCCTCCATCGCGATCTCCTGGAGCTTCCCGGTGGCGATGACCTCGCCGGGTCCCTGACTCGGCGTGACCTCCGCCATCACCGGCATCACGATGCCGGAGTCCTCGCCCATGACGGCGAGGCCGTTGACGCGACCGACCGTGAAGCCCTCGTTGACCGAGAGCTCGTAGTCCTTGCGGCGCTGGATGTAGTCGTCGGCGAGCTGCTGTTCGATGCTCCGGGACCGCCCCTTCGCCTCGAGGACGTGCTCGCGGGTGACGAGGTCCGCGTCGTCGGCGCGGGCGATGTCGCCCGCGACCCGGACGAGGCCGCCGAGGTTGCGCAGTTCGAGGGTCAGGTGCCCCTTGCGACCGGCGCGCCGGCGGGCCTCGAGGATGACCTCCTCGACCGCCTCGTCGCTGAAGTCGGGCAGGCGGCCGTCCTTGTCGACCTCCTGGGCGACGAAGCGGGCGTACTTGCGGCGCATCTCGGGGGTGTCCTCGATGGTGTCGTCCATGTA
>JBDGSQ010000124.1:0-16415 GCA_042217455.1 Haloferacaceae archaeon
CGCCCGCGCGGGCTTCGCCCAGCGCGCGGCGTCCATTTTATTCAATCATGAACTCAGACAACGGACAAGCGAAAATCTGGACGCTCCTGACAATCGCTGTCGCTCTCTCGGTCGTTCTCGGGGCGAGCGGTGCCGTCATGCCGTTCTTCGATTCGGGCGACGGAACCGCCGTCGTCGACGCGGCGACGCCCCACGGGCCGGTCGCCGGCGCGGACGCATCCAGCGGGATGCAACCGCTCGGCGGCGCGCCCTCCGACTCGACGGCGAGTCGGCAGGTGATCCACGAGTCGAACGACGTCGCAGGCGACGCCGGGGACACCGGCGGCCCGGCTGCGAACGACGCCGGAGACGGCGGTGACTCGTCGCCGACGCGGCACCGAGAGCGTCGACAGCGGAACGGGAACGACGGAACGCGGGACGACGGGGCAGACGGCTCCGACGGCTCCGACGGGGCAGACGACTTCCCCGTCGACGTCGCGCCCGGCAGCGCCGGTCCCGCCGCCCACTCGACGCAGTACGCGGACCAGCTCATCGCCCAGGAACAGGGGCAGTCGCAGGACGCGGTCGACAGCGACCAGGCGCAGGCGCAGGCCATCGGGCTGCGCCAGTCCCAGCGCCAGTCCGGCGCGTACAACCTCCAGGGGCAGGCCCAGGAGGTAGACCAGAGCCAGGACCAGCGCCAGCTCGGGTCGCACAACGAGCAGGGACAGGCCCAGCTCACCGAGGAGACCCAGCGACAGGCCCAGTCCGGGACCGAGAACCGGCAGACGCAGGACGAGGAGTCGAACCAGCGACAGGCCCAGAGTCAGGACGGGTCCCACAGCGACCAGGCGCAGGGTCAGGTCGCGGACCACGACCAGCGGCAGGCCCAGTCCGGCGATGACAGCGCCCAGGACCAGGACCAGGAGTCCGGTCAGTCACAGGCGCAGAACCAGCGCGGTGACGACAGCGACCAGACGCAGGGCCAGGCGTCCAGTCAGAAACAGCAGCAGGCACAGGACGGAACGAACGACAACCAGGACCAGACCCAGCGGACCGACCAGGACCAGGGTCAGGGACAGCACGCAGACGACAGCGACCAGACGCAGGGTCAGACCGCCGACCAGAGCCAGGGTCAGGCCCAGACCGGCGAGGACAACACCCAGTCGAGCGACCAGCGCTCGGGGCAGAACCAGCGGCAGGGTCAGGCCGGGTCGAACGAGACCCAGACCCAGCAGCAGAACGCCGGTCAGGCGCAGGACCAGACCCAGCGCGGGTCCGGTAACGACCAGGAGCAGGGGCAGGCGGGCGACCAGACCCAGCAGCAGGACCAGACCGGTAGCGACAACGCGCAGGACCAGACGCAGGGTGCAGCGCAAGACCAGAGCCAGCGCCAGTCGGGTAGCGACAACGCGCAGGACCAGACGCAGGGAACCGACCAGAACCAGGACCAGACCCAGACCGGCACCGACAACACGCAGGACCAGGCGCAGGGGACCGACCAGGACCAGTCCCAGCGCCAGTCCGGCGACGGCGGTGACCAGAACCAGGCCCAGAACGCAGACCAGTCGCAGGCGCAGGGACAGGCCGGCAGCGGCAACGAGCAGGACCAGACGCAGGGCGCAGACCAGGACCAGTCCCAGAGCCAGTCCGGCGACGACGCAGGCGACCAGTCCCAGCAGCAGAACGTCGACCAGAGTCAGGCGCAGGACCAGTCCGGCGGCTCCGAGATGAGCGGTCAGGGCCAGGGTCAGGGCCAGGGGACGTCTAGCAGCGCCGACGGCCAGACCACGACCACGGTCCAGGTGCAGGTCCAGGTCCAGGTGGACGAACAGAGCCACCAGGTGCAGGTCGACGTCACCACCCAGACGCAGACCCAGAGCCAGACCGGCGACGACGCCGGCGACGGCACGGGGCAGAGCCAGTCGCAGACGAACGTGCAGACGCAGGTGCAGGTGCAGGTCGGCGACAACAACACCCAGACGCAGAGCCAGAGCGCAGACCAGGACCAGACCCAGAGCGGCTCCACCGCCGACGGCGAGAGCCAGTCACAGGACCAGACGACGGTCCAGAATCAGGGTCAGGCGCAGGTCGGCGACGACAACGAGCAGTCCCAGCAGCAGGCGACGAGCGCGGACCAGCAGCAGTCGACCACCGACGGGTCGACCGAGACGGCAACGAGTTCCAGCGACTCCGGCAGTTCCAGCGACTCCGGCAGCGCGTGAGCGACTCGTCGTCGAGTCACGCATTTTTTCGAGGCGCGAGGCGTCCAGCGACGCGTCCGCGAGAGGCGAGACGGCCCACCGGAAGCGACAGAACCGGCGGCAGCGTCACCGACCGAGCGGTCGGAAGTAGAGGATAGCGACTGCGAAGAGGAAGACGACCGTCGAGAGGTCGTAGGCCCACGTCGTCGCCGCCAGAACCACCGCGCCGCTGGCACCGCCGAAGACGGACGCGACAACCGTCGCCGCGACGGGGGCGGTACAGCCCACGCAGGAGACGAGACCGAGCAGCCCGGAGAGCGTGTTCGAGACGGTCTCGAGCGCCGCCGCGTACAGCAGGTACCCGAGGCCGACGTAGCCGAGCACCTTGAACGGGACGACGGCGAGGCGGACCGGTCCGCCGTCGTAGGTGACGAGCGGGCCCCACCCCGGCGGGAGCCGCCAGAAGACCGTCAGCCCGCCGCCCCCGCCCGAGAGCGAGAGCGTCCCGTCTATGGCGACCAGCGCGACGAAGTACACCACGGCGACGGTGCCCGCGAGGAGTCTCGCCCGGCCGTTACCGGGCTTTTGCTCCCGCCACCGGAGCGCGACGGCCGCGGCGGCGGCGTTCACCCAGAGGAAGGGGTAGACGAGGTACCGGGGTTCGAGGACGGCCGACCCGGTGACCGCGAGGTAGCCGACGACGAGGAGGGCCTCGGCGAAGAGGACGCCGGACCACAGCGCCAGCGCCGGCGCGTTCCGCCGGACCGTCTCGGTCGGGGTGCTCACCCCTCGACCACCTCTGCGTCGGGGGCCGGGGGGTCGGCGTCGTCGCCGGTCGCAGACGGCGCTCGTCCGCGCGCTGTGGCCGGCCCGTCGGCGAGGGTGCGGGCCGAGTTGACGACGACGAGGAGGCTGCTCCCGGCCATGGCGACGGCGGCGAACAGCGGGTTGAGCAGGCCGGTGAACGCGAGCGGGATGGCGACGGCGTTGTAGAGGAACGCCCACCCGAGGTTCTGCCTGATGCGCGATCTCGTCGACGCGGTCAGCGAGAACACCGTCGGCACCGCGGCGAGGTCGTCGGTCGTGAGCACCACGTCCGCGGCGTCGGCCGCCAGCCGGGTGCCGCTCTCCAGCGCGATGCCGAGGTCGGCGGTGGCGAGCGCGGGGGCGTCGTTGCTCCCGTCGCCCACCATCGCCACGGTGCCCTCCGCGCGCAGTCGCTCTATCACCCGGCTCTTGGCCTCGGGGGGGATGCCGGCGAACACCTCGTCGACGTCGGGGTGCCCGCGGAAGCGGGAGGCCGCCGCCTCGCCGTCGCCGGTGAGGACGACGACGCGGTGGTCGGCCGCGAGGTCCGAGACGACCGCCTCCCAGCCGGGGCGGGGCCTGTCGCCGGCGACGAACGCCGCCCGGGCGCGGCCGTCCCACCCGACGAGGGCGGCGACCCGGCCGTTCGCCCTCCCGCGCTCGTATCGCTCCCGCAGGTCGTCGGGGACCGTCCAGCCGCGTTCCTCGAACAGGTCCGTCTGCCCGACGACGACCGACTCGCCGTCGACCTCGGCGCTGACGCCCCGCCCGGGGTGCCGGGCGAACTCGGACACCGGCAGGTCGGGCGGGGCGGCGTAGTCAGTGACGGCGGCGGCGACGGGGTGGTCCGCGAACTGCTCGACTGCGGCGGCCCGTCGGACGGCCGCCTCGTCGCCGACGACGTCGACGAGTTCCATCGCGCCGGTGGTCAGCGTCCCCGTCTTGTCGAGGGCGACGACGTCCGTCTCGGTCGCCCGCTCGAAGACGGAGGCGTCGGTGACGACGATGCCGGCTTCGAGCGCCTCGCGGATGCCAGAGGAGATCGCGAGCGGCGTCGCCAGCCCGAGCGCACAGGGACAGGAGACGGTGAGGACCGCGAGGCTGGTGAGGATGGCCGCCCGGAGCGCCGCGCCCGAGAGCAGGTGCCAGCCGAGCGAGAACGCCGCGACGACGACGACCAGCGGGACGAAGACGGCGGCGATGCGGTCGGCGAGTCGCTGCGCGCCGGGCTTCGTGCTCTGAATCTCCCAGAGCAGGGACAGCAGCCGGTCGACGGTGCTGGTCGCGCCCTCGCCGACGCCGACGACGAGGCCGCCGTCCGTGACCACCGCCCCGCCGACGACCTCGTCGCCCGATTCCTTCCTGACGGGGATGGACTCGCCGGTGACCAGCGACTCGTCGACCGCGGCCGTCCCGTCGAGGACCGTGCCGTCGAGGGGGACCCGTTCGCCCGCCCCGACGACGAGTTCGTCGCCCTCCGCGAGGTCCTCGACCGGGACCGTCTCGGTGCCGTCGCCGGTCCGGCGGGTCGCCTCGCTCACGTGCTCTTCTGTGAGTTCGGTCAGGCGGCCGGTCGCCCGCTCTTTGATGCGGTTCTGGTAGTAGTCGCCGAGCGTGACCACGAGGACGACGACCACCGAGATGTCGTAGTACACCTCGAACTGCCCGAGCAGGACCGAGACGGTGCTGTAGACGTAGGCGGTGCCCGCCGCGAGGGCGACGAGCAGGTCCATGTTCGGGTGGCCGGACCGCAGGCTCACGTAGGCCCCGCGGAACAGCGGGTAGCCGGTGACCGCGAGGACGACGGTGGTCATCAGCCAGACGTTCCCCAGCAGATACTGGCCGGCGGAACTCCCGAGGTCGATGAGCAGGTACCGCTGGTCGACGCCGAAGTAGCGCGGGTAGAGGAGGAAGACGTACCACAGCATCACCATCATCCCGAAGAACCCGCCGATGAGCAGGCGGGCGACCTGGTCTGACTCCTCGTCGTCGTCGTCGTCCTCCAGGTCGCGAGCGCGGTAGCCGGTCCCCGAGAGGAGGTCCGGCAGGTCCGCGCGGTCGATCCTGTCCGGGTCGTAGGCGACCCTGACCATGCTCGAGGAGTAACTCGCGGCGGCGGCGCTGACGCCCTCGTGACCGGCCGCGCGCGACTCGAGGAACACCTCGCAGGTCGCACAGTGCATCCCCTCGACGGCGAGGAACGCCTCCTCGCCCCCGACGTCGTCGACCGACGCGCCGGTGTCGAGTTCCTCCCGCGCGGCCTCCGCGTCGTCGACGTCGGCGTCCCCGAGCGTCCGGGCGACCTCGAGACAGCCGCGACAGCAGAACTCGCCGTCGACGCCCTCGTCGCTCACGGGCGGGTCGGGGGTCGGCAGGCCGCAGAGTGTACACTCGCCCTCGCTCATGGTTCACCCCATCGGAGGCATCGGGAGCGGAATCGAGGGGACGTGTATCCCGACGACGGCGAGTCCCTTCGCCAGCGGGATGGTCCCGAGGACGACGAAGACGGCCCCGAGCGCGCGGTGCAGGGGGCGTCGGACCGAGACGGAGACCGACCCGACGACGGTCCCGTAGGCGAACAGGGTCGGGAACGTCCCGAGGCCGAGGACGGCGAGCGAGAGGCCGCCGGTGACCGCAGAGCCCTGACTGAACGCGTACAGGAACGCCGGGTAGAGGAGCGGACACGGGAGCAGGCCGTGGACGGCCCCGAGCGCCGCGATGCCGGGGCCGTCGACGCGGGCGTCCACGTGGCGCGTGATGAACGAGTACACGCGCTGGAATCCGGGGAGCGACACCGAGTGCGTTACGGTCCCGCGGACGAGGTAGCCCGCGCCGACGGCGACGATGGCGAGGCCGACGACGACGCCGACCGCCGCCCGGACCGCGTCGCCGACCGGGGCGAGCGACGCGGCGTCGAAGACCAGTCCCCCGAGCGCGCCGACGAGGGCACCGAGCGCTGCGTAACTCGCCGTCCGGCCGAGGTTGAACAGCGCGTGCTGCCGGAGCGCGTGCCCGTTGCCGCGGCCCGGCTCGTCGCTCATGCGGTCGGCGTAGAGCGTCACCAGCGGCCCGCACATCCCGAGGCAGTGTGCGCCGCCCAGCAGGCCGATGAGGAAGAAGACGACGAGTCCCCCGTCGCCGGTCATCAGCGGGACGGGTCCCGCGGCAGCGACGACCGGTCCCGTCACAGCGGCTTCGCCCAGCCGGGGTCCTCGCCGGTGGACGTGAACATGACGTAGAGGCTGCCTGCGATGAGGAGCGTACACAGGAACGAGAAGAAGACGATGTACGTCTGGCGGCTCAACAGGAACAGTATCGCCGGTATCAGCGCGACCAGCGCGATGCCGACCGCCCGTTGTTGCACCGAGTTCATAGGGGCGGCTTTGTACGGTACCTTCTAAAAGGTCGACCTAATTTTCACATGTTGGGAATGGACGACTCAACTAAGTCCGCGACACGAAATCCCCGGGATATGAAGGGACTAGGCAGAAGAGCGGCCAGCGGTCCATCGTCCGGACGCTGTCCGAGCTGTTCGGGCCGGCATCCCGGCCGGAGGTGCTATGACTGACGAATCGTCCGACACCTGGGTACGCCGACGAACCGTCCTGCGTGCGGCGGGAACCGGACTCGCGGCGGCGACGCTGGGAGCCGGCGTCTCCTCGCCGGCGGCGGCTCAGAGTGACGGACCGGACTACGGCGGGTGGCTCGACGACGTCGGGAACTACGACGGGACCACCGTCGACAACACCGGCACGGACCAGGTGACGGTACAGGTGGGCGCGCAGGGCAACGGCGGCCCCTACGCGTTCTCGCCGCCCGCCATGCGCGTCGACCCGGGCACGACGGTCACCTTCGAGTGGGTCTCGGACACCCACAACCTGATGATAGAGGAACAGCCGTCGGGGGCCGACTGGCAGGGCCACGAGACCATCGAGAACTCCGGGTTCTCCTACGACCACACCTTCGAGACAGAAGGCATCTACAAGTACTTCTGCCAGCCCCACCGCGCGCTCGGGATGAAAGGCGCCATCGTCGTCGGCGGGAGCGGCGGCGGTGGTGGCGGTGGCGGCGCAGTCGGCGAACCCGACTACGGCGACTGGTTCACAGACGTCGGCAACTTCGACGGGACGACCGCCGACGAGCGCGGCTCGGACCAGGTGACGGTGCAGGTGGGCGCACAGGGCAACGGCGGCCCCTACGCGTTCTCGCCGCCGGCAGTCCGGATCGACCCGGGCACGACGGTCACCTTCGAGTGGGTCTCGGACACCCACAACACGATGGTCGAGGAGCAGCCGTCGGGGGCCGACTGGCAGGGTCACGAACCCATCGAGAACTCCGGGTTCTCCTACGACCACACTTTCGAGACAGAAGGCGTCTACAAGTACTTCTGCCAGCCCCACCGCGCGCTCGGGATGAAAGGCGCCATCGTCGTCGGCAACGTCGGCGGCGGTGGCGGCGAGGCGGGCGGTGGCGGCGAGGCGGGCGGTGGCGGCGAAGGAGGGCAGTTGAAGCTGACGCCGGCGCTCACGATGGTTGGCGCGGGGCTCGTCGTCGCCGTGCTCTCGCCGTTCGTCTTCGGCATCGCGCTCTGGCGTCGCTACCGGCGGCAGGCGCCCGAAGTCAGCTACCGCGGCCCGGAGACGTCGGCGGCCCTCGAGGCGGCCGAGGAGGAAGCGGAGCGGGAACCGTTCGCCGAGGAAGCGCCCGTCGAGGAACCCGAGATCGAGATCGACCACGACGAGTACGACCCGTTCGGGACGGCCTCGGCCATCGTCGTCTACTTCGTCATCATCGTGCTGATGTGGGTGTTCATGTACTTCGTCGAGTTCCTGGGCAACGGACCGACGGTGATCGGATAAGGAGGAGTCTCACAGCATGGAAATACACCGATTCGAGAAAATCTGGCTCGCGGCCGCTCTGCTGCTCATCGTGGCCTTCATCGCGACGGTGACGTACGGCGCAGTCGGCGCAGGCGTACAGATGGTCGACGACTCCGGCGGCACCGTCGACCAGCAGGCCATCCAGAACGGCAACTACGGCAGTCAACCGAACTTCAGAGCGCCCGGCGTCTACCAGACCGGGCCGAACGAGTACGACGTGTACGTCGTCGCCCGGCAGTTCCTCTTCGAACCGGGCACGTCGTCGCCGATTCGGCTCCCGGCCGGGTCGACGGTGACGTTCCACATCACCAGCGCCGACGTCATCCACGGCTTCGAGGTGGTCGGAACCAACGTCAACACGATGGTCATCCCGGGGCAGGTCTCCGAGATGACGGTCCGCTTCGAGAACCCGAACCACTACGGCATCGTCTGTAACGAGTACTGCGGCGCGGGCCACCACACGATGGAAGGTGCCATCGAAGTGGTGCCCGAAGACGAGTACCAGGGAGGACAGTGAGAAGATGGCATTCGTAGACGAGTACCCCGACGAGGCACAGATAATCAGATTCAACTTCGGCGTCGCGTTCACGGCGCTGTTCGTCGGCGCCCTCTTCGGCCTCATCCAGGCACTCCACCGGACGAACGTCTTCCGCGGCTTCGTCAGTTCGACGCAGTACTACACGGTGCTGACCGGCCACGGCGTGCTGCTCGCGCTCGTGTTCACGACGTTCTTCATCACCGGCCTGTTCACGTGGGGGGTCGTCCACAGCCTCGAACGGCCCCTCCCGAACATCGCGTTCACGTGGGCGTGGTTCCTGATGATGGTCTTCGGCTCGCTGTTCGCCGCCGTCGCCATCCTCGGCGGTCTGGTGCCGGCCATCCCGTTCAAGGCGAACGTCCTCTACACGTTCTACGCGCCGATGGAGGCCCACCCCATCTTCTACGTGGGACTGGCGCTGCTCATCGTCGGCTCGTGGCTCGCGGGCGCAGACTGGTTCCGGACGTTCTTCCAGTGGCGCGCAGAGCACCCCGACGAGCGCATCCCGCTCCAGACGTTCATGGTCATGACGACCATGCTGATGTGGTATCTCTCGACCATCGGCGTGGCCATCGAGGTGCTGGTCTTCCTCCTGCCGTGGTCGCTCGGGCTCATCCCGAAGGTGGACCCGCTGCTCACCCGGACGCTGTTCTGGTACTTCGGCCACCCGGTGGTGTACTTCTGGCTGATGCCGGCGTACTTCGTCTGGTACACCATCCTGCCGAAACTCGCCGGCGGTCGGCTCTTCAGCGACCCGCTCGCGCGGGTGGTGTTCGTCCTCTTCCTGCTGCTCTCGACGCCCGTCGGGTTCCACCACCAGTACATGGACCCCGGCATCCCCGAGGGCTTCAAATTCCTCGCGATGTCGAACACGATGTTCCTGCTGCTCCCGAGTCTCCTGACGGCGTTCACCGTCGTCGCGAGCATCGAACACGGCGCTCGCCAGCGCGGCGGGACGGGCCGGTTCGGCTGGATGCGGGCGCTCCCGTGGGACAACCCGGCCTTCGCGGGCGCGACGCTCGCGGGCCTGATGTTCGCGGCCGGCGGCTTCTCCGGGATGATCAACGCCGGCATGAACATCAACTACCTCATCCACAACACCCTGTGGGTGCCGGGCCACTTCCACCTCACCGTCGGGACGGCCTCGGCGCTGACGTTCATGGCCATCACGTACTGGCTGCTCCCGCAGATCACCGGCAAGCGCCTGCAGTTCCACGGGCTGGCGACCATCCAGCCGTACGTGTGGTTCCTCGGCATGACGCTGATGTCGAACGCGATGCACCGCGCCGGACTGGCGGGCGTGCCGCGACGCACCGCAGAGCCGCAGTACCAGAACGTCAACTTCCAGGCGGTCATCGGCGGCGTCCAGGAGTTCCGGATGCAGATCGCCATCGGCGGGACGCTGCTGTTCGTCGCGGCGGTGCTGTTCCTCGTCGTCGTCGTGGGGACGACGCTCGCTGACCGCGGGCGCGGACAGCTCCGGGTGAACAGCCACTTCGAGCCGCCGCTGTCCGGCCCCGAGGACAGCCCCCGGGTCATCGACGACCTGCGTATCTGGACGGCCATCGCCGTCGTCCTCGTCCTGCTCGCGTACGGCCCGCCCATCGCGAGCTTCCTGTCGAACGGCGTGTTCGTCCCGGGCAGCCCGCCGGTCCCGGTCTGATTCGACTACCCTAACCCGCCCGGGTTCTTCCCACTTACAGAGACAATGAGTTCCGCAGGCGACGGAGCGACCGGAGACGACGGAGACGGAATCAGCCGCCGCACCCTCGTTCGGGTGCTCATCGGACTCGGCATCGGTGTCCCGATTCTGGTCGAGGGGCTGACGTTCCTCGGACTCGTCGGGACGCGACTGGAGGGCGAGAACGGCGAGGGCGGCGACGGGACGGAGACGCCGGGAGTAGAGCGGGTCGGCACGGGCGAGGAACTGCTGCCGGCGACCGACGCGAGCGACACGCTCGTCGAGAGCACCCTCCTCGCACGGGAGGACGCGTGGAAGCTCGCGATCACGGTCGAGGTGGACAACACCACCGAGATGAGCTACCGGTTCCGCCTCGGCGACATCGTCCTCACGAGCGGCAAGCACGTGACGGGCGGTGGCGAGACGGACCCGCTCGCGCCGGGCGAGAAGACGGTCGTCACCGGCCGCTGGGACCTCCCGCCGGGGTCGACGCCCGACGCCGTCGAGGTGACCGGCGTCGTCGGCGGCGAGGAGACGACGAGGACCGTCCGCCTCAGGAAGATTCCGGTGCAGGGGAGCTAGCCGCGTCGCTGGACGGGTCGTCGTTCTGACCGAAGCGAGTCGCCGCGACCCCCCGAAGCGACTCGCTGTGTCCGTCCCCCCGAAGCGACTCGCTGTGTCCGTCCCCCTCCCGTCGCCCGCTCTCAGTCGACGGTCACGTCGAGTCCGTCGGGCGTCATGGTGACACAGACGTTCTCGAACGCGCAGATGTACTGGCTCGCGTGCTTGCCGCGCGTCTGGATTCGCGTGTGCTCCTCGATGAGACCGGCGTCGGTGAGTAGCGCGATCTTCCGGTAGACAGTCGAGAGCGACCGACCGCACTCCTCCGCGAGTTCCTGCGCCGTGAGCGCGTCGGACTGGACGGCGGTGAGAATCTCCCGGCAGACCTGCTCGTCCAGCGCGTCGAAGACGGCACTGTGGTCCTGCTCAGTGGCTGCCGCGTCCCCCCCCTCACTCCCCGTGGCGATCGTAGAACTGACGGGCATTGGTACGTGTGCTAGTAGTCCGCGAGGACCGACAGACCTTGACCCACGGTATGATGGGATTCTTAATGGGGGTATCGCGGGCGCTCGCAGTCTGCAGACGGGCCCCGTTTCGGCCACGCGACCGCAGACCGCGCGCTCTCGGCGGGGAATGATACTTGTATCGTCCGGCTGTATCAATAACGAATAATCATGTCGACCGGCATCCGCGCGGAGGTGAAAGTCGACTCGCCGGACACCTGCCCGATAGCCACCGCGTCTGGAGAGGCGGGGGCGTCGGCCCACTCGGTGACCAAGAGCAGTCCGCCCGAGGAGCCGATGCGCGTCTCCGAGGAGTTCGTCCTCGACTCGGCCGTCGACGTGGACGGCGACACCTTCGAGGAGGTGTTCGCCTACGGCGACCGGAGCGCCTACCGCTTCACCCGAGAGCGCGGGTGCGAGTGCCCGTGCGAGTGCGTCGAGCGCCACGACTGCCCCGTCGTCGAGGTGTACACCCACGGGTCGACGCTCTACGTCACGTTCCACGCACCGGACATGGAGTGCCTGCGCGAGGTGCTGTCGGACCTCCGCGCGCGCTACCCGCAACTCGACGTCCAGCGGCTCATGCGGTCTGCGACCGACCGCTCGGACCGCGACCTCGTCGTCGTCGACCGGAACCAGCTGACCGACCGGCAGTTCGAGGTCCTGCAGACGGCCCACCGGATGGGCTACTTCGAGCACCCCAAGGAGGCGAACGCGGGCGAGATCGCGGACCACCTCAGCATCACCCGCGCGACGTTCACCGAGCACCTCGCGGCGGCGCAGTCGAAACTTCTCACGGGCGTCGTCGGCGAGTAGTCACTCGCGAGCCTTCAGTTCCACCTGGTACCCGAAGGGGTCCGTGACGTACACGGCGGGAGCGGTGCCCGTCGCACCGAGCGGCGTCCCCTCGCGGTCGACCTCGACGTCGGCCTCCGCCAGCGCCTCTCGCACCTCGTCTACCTCGTGGTCGAGTCGGACGGCGACGTGATCGTAGTTGTCACCGTCCGGCGGGCGGAAGTCCTCGTCCGGCCAGAGATGCAACACGGCCCCCGGGGCGAGTCGGACGTCGAAGAAGGGCTTGTCGTCGTACTCCTCTATCTCGAAGCCGAGGGCGTCGCCGTAGAACGCCCGCGCCGTCTCCGTCCCGTCTGCGGGCACGTGGAGGTTGACGTGGTCGATAGCGGTCGCCTGCATGGGCGTCGGTTCCGACGGGAGCGGCCTGAGTGTTGTGGTCGCGGTCCCCTACCCGGAAGCGAGCGGAAAATCGCGAGTCAGTCGTCGGCGGGGGTCGGATCGGCCACCGCGGTCGCCTCGGGCGCCTCCGCTTCGAGCCACTCGTCGGCGTCGATGGCGGCCATCGCACCCAGTCCGGCGGCGGTGACGGCCTGCTGGTAGTGGTCGTCGCTCACGTCGCCGGCGGCGAAGACGCCGGGCACCGCCGTCTCTGCGGTGCGACCGCCCTCGGTCTGGAGGTAGCCGCTCTCGTCGAGTTCGACGTCGGTGGCCTCCAGAAAGCCGGTGTTCGGGGTGTGGCCGATGGCGTAGAACACGCCGCCGACGTCCATCTCGAACTCCGACGCCTCGGGGTCGCCCTCCTCGTACCGGTCCCGGGGGTAGCCCTCGGGGTGGCGCACGAGGCGGGCGCCAGTCACGCCGGTCTCCGGGTCGCCGTCGAGGGCGAGCAGTTCGGTGTTCAGGAGGAACTCGACGTCGTCGTTTTCTCTCGCTCGCTCGGCCATGATGTCCGAGGCGCGGAGCTCCTCGCGGCGGTGGACGACGTACACTCTCTCTGCGAACTTCGTGAGGAACGTCGCCTCCTCCATCGCCGAGTCGCCCCCGCCGACGACGAGCACCTCGTCGCCGCGGTGGAACGCGCCGTCACAGGTCGCACAGGTCGAGAGCCCGTGGCCCATGAGTTCGTCCTCGTTCTCCGCGCCGACCCAGCGCGCGCTCGCGCCGGTGGCGACGACGAACGACCGGGTCAGGAGCCGCTCGCCGGAAGAGAGCGTCAGCTCGAACGGCCGCTCGTCGAAGTCCGCCTCGGCGACGCTCCCGGTCCGGAACTCCGCGCCGAACTGGGTTGCCTGCTCTCTCGTCTGGTCGACGAGTTCGAAGCCTCCGACGCCGTCGGGGAAGCCGGGAAAGTTCTCGACGTCGGTGGTCAGGGTGAGCTGTCCCCCGGGTTCGTCGCCCTCGAGGACGACCGGATTCCGGTTCGCCCGGGCGGCGTAGATAGCCGCTGTCTGTCCTGCGATGCCTGCGCCTGCGATGACGATGTCGTGTACTGTGTCGCTGTCGCTCATTGGTGGTGTCGTCGGTGGTTCAGTTACGCCGATTCGGCGTGCGATTCGAGGAGGTCGACGAGCGTCTCCGCGCTCTGGAATCCGTCGTCCAGCCGGGCCACTTCGTCGCCCTCGCGGAGGACGACCAGCGTCGGGACGCTCTGGACCCGGAACCGAGTCGCGAGTTCGGGGACCAGTCCGGCGTTCACCATCGCCACGGCGCCCGGTGCGACGCGAGCGACCAGTCCGAGGACCGGCTCCATCGACTGACAGATTCCACAGCCCGACGTGAACAGTTCGAGGAGGACGAGGTCGTGTTCCGCGACGAGGTCCTCGTAGTCGCTCACGTCGTCCAGTCTGACGGGTCTCTCGGGCACGTTCGCGCCGTCGGGCGTCTCCGACGTCACTGTTTCGGTCATCGTCGTTCTTTCGCGACTCTGGTATTTAATGCTTTTGTGGCGATTGCACAATACCGTTCGTCACCCGGTCGCACGGCGAGTCGAGCGTCGAGTGAGAACGGGGTCGGGTCCTCAGTTCGCGTAGCGGTCGATGAGGCCGGCGTACTGGTCCTTGCCGCGGACCCCGACCAGAATCTCCTCTGCGTCGCCGTCGACGAAGAGGGCCGTCGTCGGGACGCCGCGAATCTGGAACTGGGCCGCCAGCTCCTGCTGTTCGTCGACGTCGACCTTCAGCACGGTGGCGGGCGTCTCGGCGGCGAGGTCCTCGACGATGGGTTCGAGCATCTTGCACGGCCCGCACCAGTCGGCGTAGAAGTCCACGAAGACGATGTGGTTCTCCGCGACCTGCTCTCTGAACTCTTCGGCGCTGCCGACGTACTGCGGCACGGTCGGTGTCTCTGACGCTTCGGTCTCTGTCATCGCCCTCACCTACGGGGTACGGGGTTATAATAGTTGTGTATGGTGGCCACAATACTGAGAACGAGTGTCACGACGCCGGACAGTCGGCGGAGCGACGCCGCGGAAACGTCGTCACTCGATGCACGTGGGGTGTCACGCAGAGAGGCCTGCTTCGAGGGGCGTCAGTCGCGTCGGGAGTCGTCGTACTTCGTCTGGAACTCGTCGATGAGACTGCCCATCTGCGCGTACCAGTCGTTCAGCATCCGCTGCATGTCGTTCGCGAGGTCCGACGCGTCCTTCGGCTTGTAGACGTGGTAGTAGCCGCCCTGTTCGTAGTTCACCTGCTCCTTCTGGATGAGTCCGCGCTGGAGGAGTCGCTGGACAGACCGGTACGCGGTCGAGCGCTCGCGGTCGACCTGCGACGCGATCTCGTCGACCGTCAGCGCCTCGTCGACGTTGTTCAGCACGCGAAAGCACTCCACGTCGAGCGCCTTCAGTCCGTGGAGACACTCGAGGAGCCCCTCACACTCCAGATTCTCTTGCTGCATGTACTCGTGCATCGAGTCGCTCATGTACGGGAACGTACGACGTGCGCCGCCAAAAGTATTGTGAATACTCTGCATTATTGCAGAAGCAATCGGTCGGAGACGGCGGGATACGTGGGAATTCGAGAACGGCGGGCCGTCGCGCTGGACGGAAACGCGCAAGACCGCCCGTGTGTCAGACGACCGAACGGGTGGGTGCCGCGCAGGTACCGAGGGCGCTCCCCGCCAGCTGCGGGCGGACGGTGCGCAGGTTCACGCCGACGAGGGAGAACAGCGTCGGCACCGCGACGCCGGGACCCGGTACCTCCGGCGCCTAGTTGCCTCCGCCGACGGCGTTCTTTATCGTCGGTCCGACCGCCCGCGTCAGGCCGCCGTACCCCACGTACAGCACCATCGCCTCGACGAGCACGACGCCGACCATCGCGGCGGCGTACACGTTGCCAGAGAGGGATTCGAGTCCGAACATCGTTACTTCGTCTCCGTGTCGTCGACCAGTGTTTCGTGGATCATGCTGCGCTGCTCACTCCCTCGTAACTGACTGTCCCTAATAACGCTTTTGGGACGATCGTACAATACTATATCCGGGTCCGTTGGGAGTAACGCACGGATATATTCTGATACGTTACGGAGATACTGACGTCAGCCCGGTTCGGCTCCGCGACAGGAGGACCGCCCTCGACGCGCTCTGTGCGGGAGAACGACGCTCAGTACCGGAGTTACGCAGTCTTCGCGGCGGCGACCGTCCCCCCCACGGTGGCGAACGGCTCGCGTTCGACAGTCCGAAGCGGTCACTCCGGGCGCGACGTCTCGTGCGAACGACTACCGCGTAGTAATTCGAACGTGTACAATATCGTCGCCGTCGGTCGGAGGGAACGAGCGTGGGTCAGTTCTCCGCCGGGAACTGCTTCTCTTCTGTGCCCTCGTACTTCTCGCGGAACTCCCCGATGAGCTGTCCGATCTTCGCGTACCAGTCGTTGAGCATCCGCTGCATGTCGTCTGCGATCTCGTCGGGATCGGTCGGCCGGTAGACGTGGTAGTAGCCGCCCTGTTCGTAGTTCACCTGTTCCTTCTGGATGAACCCCGCCTGGAGGAGCCGCTGGACGGACCGGTACGCGGTCGATCGCTCTCTGTTGACCCGGTCCGCGATTTCGTCGACCGTCAGCGCCTCGCCGCTCTCGGTGAGGGCGCGGTAGCACTCCTTGTCGAGTTCCTTCAGCCCGTGGAGGCACTCGAGGAGTCCCTCGCACTCCATGTCCTGCTGAAGATACTCGCTCATCGATCCTGACATCGGTACCGATGGTAGGCCACAGCCCCTAAAAAGCCTTGCCTAGTTTTTGCACGACCGCACACGCGTCCCGCACCGACGTGAAACCCGCATGTGACGTCCCATCGTGCGACAGCAGTGTGGCGACCGACTCTCCCGCAGAGTGAGCGACGCGGCCGGACCGTCCCGGCGCGGGTCAGTCGAGTGCGAGACTCGCCGAGTCGCTCTCTGCCTCCCGGGACCGGAAGCGACCCTGCAGGTACGCGCCGAGGAACATGCCGGCGAGGGCGGCGAGGATGGGGTAGTTGCCGACG
>JBDGSQ010000023.1:0-16152 GCA_042217455.1 Haloferacaceae archaeon
TCTCCCGTTCTCTGATTCGCCGCGAGCGCCCTCGCCGCCCGCCGGCCCTCGCCGCCCGCCGGCAGTTCACCTCGTGGACGAGGTGGCCGTTCTCACTCGTGGACGAGGTGAACGTTCTCACTCGCGGACGAGGTGAACGTTCCCGTCGGCGTCGACGGTGACGCGGTAGTCGTAGTACCGGAACCGCACCTCGTGGCCAGCGTCGTCGGCGGCGTGCTGCAGGCTCTCGAGGATTTCGGGGTCGATAGTATCGTGGAGTGGCGGGAGGTCTGTCGGGTCGACGCCCTCGCGGGCCGCGACGGCCTCGACCACGGAGGAGACGAGTTCGCCGTCGCTCCGCTCGTGCGTGGTCGTCCTACGGGCGACCTGCGTTATCTCGACGTCCCACGTCGTGGTCTCGTCCGCCCAGGAGACTGACCAGCCGCCACGGACGTCGACGCCGTTCTCGTCGGCCTCGCGCATCACGTCGCGGAGTGCCGCCTGAAACGCCTCCGCCGTCGTGACGTCGCCATCTGAGTCGTCGTTCCACCCCACGTCGGTCCCTTCCATGCAGTCATTCGGGACTACTGGTACGTATTGTTTCGGTATGGAAGCTCAACTACTATATACTCCACCGCAGCGCGTCCGGGGTGCGGGTACTCCATCGCAGCTCGTTCGGGATGCGTGCTCAGCCGGGGGGCGGCGGACCCGTGTCCGGGGACGAGGGTCGGGGTCCGGTCCCGGACGGTCGAGCGCGATTACGCGCCGAACTCGAAGCGGGCGAATTCTGCCGTTCCACACGCCGGACAGCTCGACGTCCCCTGATCGACCACCGTCCCGCAGTGACGACATTCGATGACCACCTCGTCGGTGGAGCGCGCCAGAAGGCGCCTAAGGAACGCGAACATAGGTGGTCACTCCGGGTCGACAACTCCCCTGTGGTGAGTCGTTCGGCGATAGCGGCGTGTTCGCGGCCGGACGGGTCGGGACCTGCCATCGCCCTTCACTTCCCCGGGTTGAGGGTGGTCGGTGTGTCGGATTCTCTGTCGACGCCGTCGTGTGATTCGTTCTGTAGGCTGGAGATACGGATCGCATTGTGCGCGACTGTCGGTGCTGCGGAACGCACGGTGCTCTGTGATGCGTCGCGCGTGACGGTCACGCGAGGATGCCGAGATGCGACTATCGATCTGGGATATCTCTATCAAACGGCCCCACTACGGGCGTGGGACACACGCATAGTGTGCCCCCGTGGTTCCGTACGCGACGTGTTCAGCCCGGAGAAGGAAAAACCCTGTGACACTGTATCAAACACTCTCGGGGCAGTTCCGGTCGAGCCGCCGCTCTCGACGCGGATTCGGGCCGCCTCCCCGCTTTTCCCCGCGGCCGTCGCCGTCAGGCTCCCAGTTCGTAGACCTCGTAGGTTCCCTCGCAGGGGGGGCCCCGGAGCGCGTGCATCTTTCGCCCCTCGAGGTCGACGACGAAGCTCGCGTTGGTCTGGCCGTACTCCTCGGGCGGGAGGCTCTCGTCGACGTGCTTGCAGACGCTCGCCGGGCGACCGAAGTGGTCGCGCAGTCCCTCCGCGACGTCCTCGACGGTGGCACCGGTTTCGGCGGCGGCAACGAGTCGTCGGCGGAGGCGCTCTGCGCGGTAGAGCGTACTCGGTCCCTGTCGCTCCAGCAGGCTCTCTATCGACTCGGTCACGAAGTGGTTCGAGTGGGTCAGCACGCCGTCGTCCGGATGCAGGTGCGCGAACCGCTCCGGCGCGGTTTCGAGGTCCACCACCTCGCCCCCCGCGGCGCCGAGCACGAAGTTCGCGGAGCAGGCGCGGTGGGTCTCGACGATGGGCAAGAGCGCCTCGTCGAAACGGGTCGCGTCCATGACTTCCCGGCACCGCACGTGGAACGGCTTGCGGAACGGCTCGGCGCCGTCCGCGGGGGACGTGAGGCCGTTGACGGCGATGCCGATGCCGTGCTCGTTGACGCCTCCCTTGCCGCCGACGATGCCCGCCTCGGTGAAGACGAGGTGGTCGGGCTTCTCCTCGCGTCGGACCTTCGTCAGAAAGAGAGTCTCCTCGACGGGAGCGAGCCAGTCCCAGTTCTGCCCCACGTAGGTGTTCCCGTCGGCGGTGGCAGACGGGAGCAGGCCGAAGCTCGTACAGCCGTCGGTCAGCGACCCGGCGCGCCGGCGCGTCTCGTCCTCGGGGGGCGACCGCCCGTCCGCCGCCTCCTCGCTCTGCTCTTTCCACGCGGTGTAGATGACCTCGTACCGGACGTTGAGCATCGTCACGTCGGTCAGCGGGACGCCGCTCCCCTCGGCGACGCCGCGCATCTCTTCTGCGTACGACTCGTTCACGTCCTCGACGAGCGGGACGAACTCGTCGGCCCGTTCGCGGGCCTCCTCGGGGTCGACGCCCTCGTGCTCGAAGCGCGTGAGGTACGTCTCGACGTTCTGTGCTATCTCGTCGGCGAACGCCTCGCCGTGCGTGACGCCTCGCTCGCGCGGCGTCCCGGTGAGTTCGAGGACCTCGAATTCGGCCATGACGTGTGTCATCGCGTGTCGGGCCTATAGTGATGTCGTCTGGACTGCCGGGGCTGTCGTCGCGGTCTCCGCTCTCGTCACCGCTCAGTTCGCCGTCGCCCCGGTCGTCGTCGCCCCGGTCGTCGCTCCGGTCGTCGTCGCCCCGGTCGTCGCTCCGGTCGTCGTCGCCGGTACGCCCTTCGACTACTCGCCGTCCGACTCCCAGTCGATGTCCTCGCGGCCGCTCGTCTTGCGGAGGACGAACGACCCGATAGAGAGCGTCCGCTTGGTTATGGTGGCGATGCGGAGGATGTACGCGAGCAACACGAGAAAGGGGACCAGCGCGCCCGCGACGCCGGCGCTCACGACGAGGACGGAGGCGGGGACCCCGAGGACGCTCCACGTGAGCGCCTTCGCGTCGAAGTACAGGAGTATCGTCGTGGCGACGACGACGGCCGGGATGGACGCGAAGAGGATCCCCCGCGAGAGGTTGACGAGTTCCCACTGGACGTAGAGCGTCTTGAAGTGCTCCCGGGTCGGACCGAACAGTTCGAGCGTTTCGACGAGCGAGTCGAGTTCGTCCATCTGCTCGTCTGTCAGCTGGTCGCGGTACTCGGCGCGGATGCGCCGCGCGGCGTATATCTTCCACGAGTAGTTGAAGTTCAGCGCCGCAGAGACGACCGAGAACGTCCCGAACTGCGCGCCCGTGAGCTGTTCTGTGACGCTGGCGGCGTTCCCCTCGATGTCGTCGCGGAGCGCGTCGACCTTCTCGGCGAGGTCGCCGTCGGAGTCGACCGAGTCCGCGAGCGCCCCGGTCTGGTCGCGGATGCGGTCGATGAGCGCACGGAAGAACGCGGACGGCTCGGGCGGACTGATGGGCGATTCGAGCCGCTCCTCGACGTCGCTCCGGAACTGCATCGCCGCCTCCATGCGTTCGCGCTGGTCGCCCACCGCGCCGAGTTCCTGCGAGAGCACGAGCTGGTTGAGGGTGAGGACGAGCGTGACGCCGGTCACCGTCGCCCCGATGAACGCCTGGAAGGCGGTTTCGACCGGGTCGCCGCTCTGAATCTTCCCGGCGGCGTTCGGGACGACCGCGCCCACCGCGACGAGGAGGAGGAACGTCGCCACGAACAGCGCGGCGACGACGACCAGCCGCCGCGATTCGACGAGAAACCAGAGTTTGAAGCGACTCGTTCCAGCGCGCTCCCGCATCGTGTCGGCCGGGGCGGACTCCTCACCCATAGTTCGTCGTGGGCGGCCCGACGGAAAGACGTGGTCCCTCACCGCCGTCACCGGCGGCGCGTCACGTCGGTCGAGCCGTCCGCGCAGAGCGCCCGGCTCGCCGGAGTCAACCGATTCGCGGGCTCCGCAGTCGTCCCGGTACCCCCGCACTGAAACCGTGGCAATTTTCGAACCGTGAGTGTGCCTTTTGGTACTCTATCACATGGTCGTAGAGGGAATGGACTTACACGGTCGGAACGTCCGTCAGGACGTCCGGGAACTGGGCGTGCTGCTCGGAGACGTGCTCGAAGAACAGACGTCGACGGCGGGGTTCGAGACGGTCGAGAAGCTCCGAACGGACGCGATCGAGTACCGCCGGGGTGACGCGGAGTCGCGCTCGTCGCTCGTCGACGTCCTCGACGACCTCCCGCCCGGCGACCAGCTCGTCGTGGCGCGGGCCTTCACCACGTACTTCGAACTCATCAACCTGGCAGAGGAGCGCGAGCGGGTTCGCACCATCCGCACAGAGCGCGACGGGGGAACGCTCGCAGACAGCCTCGCCGCCGCCGTCAGGGCGCTGGCGGAGGACGGCGCCGACGCAGACACCGTCCAGCGCGTCCTCGACGACGTGCTCATCGAGCCGACGTTCACCGCGCACCCGACCGAGGCGCGGCGGAAGACGGTGAAGGCGAAACTCCGTTCTATCGCCGACCACCTCGACACTCTCGACGAGTCCCGGCTCACGGCCGGCGAGCGCGACGCGGTCTGGCGAGACATCGCCGCCGAGGTGACGTCCCTCTGGCAGACCCCGCAGATGCGAAACCGCCGCCCGAACCCGCAGGACGAGGCCAGAAACGTCCAGTGGTACCTCGAGAACACGCTGTTCGACGTCGTCGGCGAGGTGTACAGCCGCCTGGAGCGGGAGCTGTCGGAGGAGTACCCGGAGGTCGACGTCCCGAAGCTGTTCGAGTTCCGCTCGTGGGCCGGAAGCGACCGCGACGGGAACCCCTTCGTCACGCCCGAGGTGACCACCGACACGCTGGAGCGGCAGCGCTCGGTCGTCCTCGAGAAGTACCGGACTGCGCTCAAGCGACTCTCCGGAATCGTCAGTCAGGACGGGAGCCGAATCGAGGTCTCGCCCCCCTTCGAGCGCTCGCTCCGTGCCGACCGCGAGCGACTGCCCGCCGTCGCCCGCGAGGCCGAGCGCCGCTACCCGGACGAGCCGTACCGGCAGAAGCTGAAACTGATGCGCGAGCGGCTCCGGCGCGTCGAGGACGTCCGCCCCGACGGGTACGCGGACCCGGCAGCCCTCCGGTCGGACCTCGACGTCGTCGCCGAGAGTCTCCGGCGCAACGGGGCCGAGTCCGTGGCGACGGCCCACGTCGACCCGCTCGCCCGGCAGGTCGCCACCTTCGGGTTCACGCTCGCCAGCCTCGACCTGCGCGACCACCAGGAGAACCACACCGAGGCCATCGCCGAAGCGCTCGACTGCGAGGGCGTCGACTACCTGTCGCTCGACGAGGCCGAGCGGGTCGAACTGCTCACCGACGCCGTCCTGCAGGAGGAACCGGTCGTCGACCTCGACGACCCCGGTGACGTCTCCGAGACGGCGGCGCGGGTCCTGACGCGCTTCACGAAACTCGGCGAGTGGCAGCGCGAGTACGGCGTCGACGCGATCGACACCTACTGCATCAGCATGACCGAGGAGCCGAGTCACGTCCTCGAAGTGCTCTTTCTCGCAGACCAGGCCGGCGTCGTCTCCCTCCCGGACCACTGCGGCGTCGACGTCGTGCCGCTCCTCGAGACCAAGTCCGCGCTCTCCGGCGCGCGGCGCATCATGGGGACGCTATTCGAGAACGAGGCGTACGCGCGGGCGCTCGACGCCCGGAACGGCGTGCAGGAGATACTGCTCGGGTACTCCGACTCCAACAAGGAGAACGGCTTTCTCGCGGCCAACTGGGCGCTCTACCGGAACCAGCGGCGACTCGCGTCCATCACCGGCGAGTACGACGTCTCGCTCCGGTTGTTCCACGGACGCGGCGGCTCTATCTCCCGCGGCGGCGGGCCGATGAACGAGGCGCTGCTCGCGCTCCCGAGCGAGACGGTCACCGGGTCGGTGAAGTTCACAGAGCAGGGCGAGGCCATCGCCGAGAAGTACGGCAACCCCCGGATCGCCGCCCGCGAACTCGAACAGATGCTCGACGCCCAGATACGGGCCCGGTATCGGTCGCTCGGCGGCCGCGCCGAGGAGGTTCCGTCAGCCTGGACCGACGCGATGGAGACGATGGCCGACGCCGCGCGGACGACCTACCGCGACCTCCTCGACGCCGAGGGATTCGTCTCCTACTTCGAGCAGGTCACGCCCATCTCGGTCATCGAGGACCTCAACCTCGGGTCGCGCCCCTCGTCGCGCTCGGGGACCCGTCAGGTGGAGGACCTCCGGGCCATCCCGTGGGTGTTCTCGTGGACCCAGGCGCGCTGCATCGTCCCGGGCTGGTACGGCCTCGCCGCCGGCATCGACGCCTATCTGGACGACGGCGGCGACGTGGACCGCCTGCGCGAGATGTACGAGTCGTGGCCGTTCTTCAGGACGAAACTCGACAACGCGAGCCGGGCGCTGGCCCGGTCCGACATGGAAATCGCGGCCGAGTACGCCGACCTCGCCGACCCTGACCTCCGCGAGCGGTTCTTCCCCCGCATTCGAGACGAGCACGAGCGGGGAGTCGAACTCGTCCGCGAGGTGGCCGACCGCGACCGCCTGCTCGACAGCCCGCGGCTGGACGAGAGCCTCCGCCGCCGCGACCCGTACGTCGACCCGCTGAACCTCCTCCAGAATCGACTGCTCGCCCAGCGTCACCACACCGAACTGGAGGAGCGAACGCTCCGGCTGACAGTCAAGGGCATCGCCGCCGGGATGAAGAACACCGGCTGACCGGCGCCGGACCCCGAGCGACACCCTTATCCACGCTGGCCAGCGAATTTCGCCCGATGACACGCGCCGTCCGGGAGGGGTTCGCGTGAGCACAGACGCGGGCGGGGACGACGACCCGTCCGAGTCCGAGGCCTTCGAGCGGGTCTGCCGCGACCTCGTCGAGGCCATCCTGAACGGCGACGTCGACAGGGACGGTCTCGAACGGGCGAAACTCGACGCCTGCTCGCGCCACTCCGCGCCGAAGGTGCCGAAGAACGCGGAGATACTCGAGTACGCCCCCGAGGGCCGCCGCGAGGAGGTGACGGAGGTCGTCCGGCGCAAGCCGGTCCGGACCGCCTCGGGCGTCTCGCCGGTGGCGATAATGACCAGCCCGCAGCTCTGTCCCCACGGGAAGTGCCTCTACTGCCCCGGCGGGCCGGCCTCGGAGTTCTCCTCGGCGCAGAGCTACACCGGCCACGAGCCGGCGGCCGCCCGCGGCAAGCAGAACGACTACGACCCGTACGGGCAGGTGACGCTCCGCCTCGAACAGCTCCGCCACATCGGCCACCCGGTCGACAAGGTCGAACTCATCCTCATGGGCGGAACGATGACCGCCCGGAGCCACGACTACCAGGAGTGGTTCGTCAGGCGGGCGCTGGAGGCGATGAACGACTACGACCTCGATTCGGAGCCGGACCCCGCCGAGGGCCGCAGTTTCGCGCAGGACCCGGAGGCATACGAGTTCCGGTACCTCGAGGACGTGATCGCGGAGAACGAGACGGCCGACATCCGGAACGTCGGCACCACCTTCGAGACCAAGCCCGACTGGTGCGACCCGGAGCAGATAGACCGGATGCTCGACCTCGGCGGCACCAAGGTCGAGGTGGGCGTCCAGACCACCTACGAGCGCGTCAACCGGGAGATGCACCGCGGCCACGGCACGCAGGACTCGGTGGACGCCAACCGCCGCCTCCGCGACGCCGGCTTCAAGGTCGGTTTCCACATGATGCCCGGCCAGCCGGGGATGACCGAGGAGATGATCCTGGAGGACTTCAGACAGCTCTTCTCGGATCCCCGGTGGCGGCCCGACTATCTGAAGATATACCCGACGCTCGTGGTCCGGGGCACGCGCGTCTATGACATGTGGCGGCGGGACGACTTCGACCCGCTGACGAACGAGCAGGCGGCGGACCTCGTCGCGGAGATAATGGGCGAGATTCCGCCCTACACCCGACTCCAGCGCGTCCAGCGCGACATCCCCGCGGACTTCATCGACGCCGGCGTCTGGAAGTCGAACCTCAGACAGCTCGCCGAACAGCGCGCCGCAGAGCGCGGCATCGGCGTCGGGGACATACGCGCCCGCGAGGTGGGCATGAACGACGCCGACCCCGACCCCGAGAACGTCTCCCTCGACGTGCTGACCTACGAGGCCGGCGGCGGCACCGAGCACTTCCTCAGTTTCGAGGACGACGAGAACGACCTCCTCGTGGGCTTCTGCCGCCTGCGGTTCCCGAACGACCCGGTCCGGCGGGAACTGGCGAACGCCGCCGTCGTCCGGGAGCTACACGTCTACGGGAGCGAGGTCGGATTCAGCGAGGGCCAGCGGGCCTCGAACCGGTCGAGCGGAGCGCCCCGGGACGGCGACGCGGTCGACTGGCAGCACCGCGGATACGGCCGGAGACTCGTCCGGAGGGCAGAGGAACTGGCGGCCGACGCCGGCTACGACAAACTCGCGGTCATCTCCGGCATCGGCGTCCGCCGGTACTACCGCGACAAGCTCGGCTACTTCCAGGACGGCCCGTACGTCTCGACGTACCTGTGAGCGACCGGGTCGCACTCCTCGCACGCTCTCGCACTCGACGACCACCGCTCTCTCCGCTCGTCGCTGTCGAAACGCGCAGTCGTCGCTGTGCAGCGCGGGCCGTACACGGCGGGTGTCTCGGCGGCGTCACCGGCAGTCCGGGCGGAGTTCGTCGAACAGGTCGGCGACGCGTCGTTCGACCTCGTCACGGATCCGGGCGACCTCGGCTGGCGCCTTCCCGTCCGGGTCGGTCAGGTCCCAGTCGCGGTTCTCGCCGGCCCAGCCGGCCGGACACACGTCGTCTGCAGCGCAACCCATCGTGACGACGTAGTCGCTCCCCCGAATCTCCTCGACGGTCACTTCGCGCGGCGTTCGGTCACTGACGTCGATACCCACCTCGGCCATCGTCGCGACCACTTCCTCGTGGACGTGGTCGGCGGGTCGTGTCCCGCCCGTGACGAGCTCGAAGCGGTCTTCGAGACCGCGCGTCTCCAGTTCGCGGCGGGCGAACGCGTCGGCCATCTGGGAGCGACCGGCGTTCTGCACACACACGAAGGCGATACGAATCGGGTCGGTGTCAGTGGACGTGGTCATCGGTGTCTCGCTGGATCTAGTCGGTGTACGCGACGCTGCTGCTCCCCGTGGTGTCGGGGAAGAGACGGTCCCTGGTGGCGAGGGCGACACGGACGAGCGCGAGCATCACGGGCACTTCGATGAGTGGGCCGACGACGGTGGCGAGGGCGACGTTGCTCCCGATGCCGAACACCGCGACGGCGACCGCGATAGCGAGCTCGAAGTTGTTCGAGGACGCCGTGAACGCGAGGCTGATACTCTCCGTGTAGTCGAAGCCGAGCACCGCGCTCACGCCGTAGGCGATTCCCCAGAGCGCGGTGAAGAATATCAGGAGCGGCACGGCGATGAGGAGTATCTGTTCGGGGTGGGAGACGATGTAGTCGCCCTTCAGCGCGAACATCACGACGACCGTAAAGAGGAGGCCGAGCAGGCCGAGCGGACTGATGCGCGGGACGACCCGGCTGTAGTACGCGTCGCTCCCGACGGTGCGGAACGCGATCCGCTGCGTGAGATATCCGAGGAGGAGCGGGAGGCCGAGGAAGACGCCGACCGTCTGGGCGATCAGCGTCATCGAGACCGAGACGGTCGTCCCGCGCAACACGGTCAGAAAGAGGAACGCGTAGGGGACGAACAGGGCGATCTGGAGGAGGCTGTTGACGCCGACGCAGACGGCGCACATCTCCTGGTTGCCGCCCGCGAGTTCGTTCCAGACGAGCACCATGGCGATGCACGGTGCGATGCCGACGATGATGAGGCCGGTGGCGAACTCGGGGTACCCGCCGAGGAAGGAGACGGCGAGGCCGTACATCACGAACGGGGCGACGAGCCAGTTGAACGCGAGCGTCAGGCCGATCTCCTTCCGGGTCGTGCGCGTGACGCGGGGGATGCGTCCGTAGTCGATCTCGGCCATGATGGGGAAGATCATCACGAACAGCCCGAGGGCGATGGGGAGGCTCGTCCCGTGCCACGTGACGGCGTTCAGCGCGTCCGCGACGCCGGGAACGAACCGACCGAGCGCGACGCCGAGCACCATCGCGAGGGCGATCCAGAGCGTGAGATAGCGGTCGAGGACCGGGAGGGAATCGCCCTCCGGGACGAGCGAGCGCCGGAGCCGCGAGGCGAGACCGTCGCTCACGCGTCGCTCACCGTGGTCTCGGCGGTTTCGAGGAGGGCGTTTGCGAGCTGTGTGGCGGTGTAGTAGCGCCAGTTTCCGTCCTTGCGTCGGGTGACGAGACCGGCGTCGACGAGGTCGGAGAGGGCGTGACTGACGGCGCTCCCGCTCACGTCGACGAGGGGTTCGAGTTCGCAGACGCAGAGTTCGCCGTCGGCGACGGCGAGTGCGCGGGTGAGTCGGTAGCGGGTCTCGTTGCCGAGGGCGGCGAAGACGGGTCGGGAACTGTCCCCGGCGAACGCGTCGTCCGCGAGGGTCTGGAGTTCGTCGAGGCGCTTCTCGACGTCGGAGTCACAGCAGTCCTCGAGCTGGTCGGTCAGGAGGCGTCGGATGCGGTCGGCGGTCGCCATCGATCGTATTTGAACGACAGTTCACATAGTTTCTCCGGTTTGAACTGCCGTTCAGATAGGAGGGCACTGTCACCGCGTGCGGGTTTCGACGGGCCGCCTACTCCACGTTCCCGACGGCCATCATCTCGCGGACGGGGAAGTCGCCCACGTCGCCGTCGAACCGCGTCGGCAGGTACTCCGGGTAGAGCGTCTCGCCGTCGAGTATCTCCGCGGCGAGGGCGCGGCCGACCGTCGGCGAGCGCATGAAGCCGTGGGCCTGGAGCCCCGCGCCGGCGTACAGCCCCTCGATCACGTCGCCGCCCGGACCGGTCGGCACGGGGCCGACGAGCGGTCGGGTGTCCGGCGTGGCGGACCCGAGTCCCGCCCACGAGTTCTGGACGCCGACGTCGTCGACGGGGAGTCGCGCGCGGAGGACGTCGCCGACGTGCGCCATGAAGTCCACGTCGGCGGCGCGCTTGTAATCGTCCGGGTCGGACTCGGTCTCCTCGGTGCCGTCGCCGGCGAGGAGGCCGTCCTGCTCCGACCGGAAGTAGACGCCCCGGTGGGCGTCGTAGACCGGACCGACGTCCACGTCGACGGCCGCCGTCACGAGCGCCTGCACCCGGTAGGGTTTCAGCGGGAGCGACGCGCCCGAGAGGGCCGCAACCTTCTTCGACCACGGGCCGGCGGTGACGACGACGACGTCGGCGTCGAGTCGTCCGTCGGGGGTCTCGACCGCCTCGGCGACGCCGTCCGCGACGTCGACGTCGACCGCGGGCGTCTCCGGGCGGTAGTCCACGCCGAGCGCCTCGGCCCGGCGCAGGAGCGTCGTCGTGAACGTGTGGGGGTCGGCGTGCCCGTCTCCCGGCGCGTAGGTGCCCACGGTGACGCCGTCGAGGTTGAGGTCCGGGTACAGGTCGCGCACCCCGTCTCTGTCGACGAGGCGGACGTCCGCCCCCTCCGCGCGCTGCATCTCGACTTCGCGCTCGAAGACGGGACGCTCCTCCTCGGTCCCGATGCGCAGGAAGCCCGACCGGTGGAACTCGAAGTGGTCGCTCTGGGCGTCGAGTTCGCGGAAGAAGTCGAGGCTGTACGCCATCGACCGCACGTCTTCGGGGCCGTGGAACTGCTGGAAGGCCAGGCCCGCGGCCTTGCCGGTGGTCTCGCCGGCGGCGTGTCCGCTGTCGAGGAGCGTCACGGCCGCGCCCCGGTCTGCGAGGTGGTAGGCGGTGCTGACACCGACGGCACCCGCGCCGATCACGACGACGTCGTCTGCTGTGTCCATCTCTGCCACACACTGCTCGGCCGACGATAGAATAGTTTCGGTGTCGGTCGCGGGCACGTCGTCCCGGCGCCCCGCCATCGCGTCACTCCGGGCACGTCGTCGCGACGGCCCGCCATCGCGTCACTCCGGGCACGTCGTCGCGACGGCCCGCCATCACGTCACTCCGGGCACGTCGTCGCGACGGCCCGCCATCACGTCACTCCGGGCACGTCGTCGCGACGGCCCGCCATCGCGTCACTCCGGGCACGTCGTCGCGGCGACCCGGCACGGTTTCACCTCGCTAGCTTGACAGCGGTGCCGGCGGCCTTGACGTTCATCATGCCGCCCTGTCCGCCGAGGGCCTCGTCTTCGAGGTGGAGGGCGACGACGGCGTTCGCGCCGCGCGATTTCGCCTCCTCGACGAGTTCCGTGAGGGCGGTTCGCTGGTTCTCCTCCAGGGTGTTCTCCCACGACTTCGACCGACCGCCGACGATGTCGCGGAGGCCGCCCGCGATGTCCTTCCCGAGGTGTCGGCCGGGGGTGACGTCGGCGACGACCACGCCGAGGTGCTCCTCGACGTCGCGGCCGGGGACGGAGTGAGTGGTGGTGACGAGGACCTCGTCGTCGTGGAAACTGAAGGCGGTCATGCGACCGGTCTTCTCCCGGCGGTGCCATCAACTTTCTGTCGGTCGCGCGCCCGTGAGCCGTCGACTGAATCGGCCCCCGTCTCTCGTCTGAATCGGCCCCCGTCTCCCGAAGAACTACCTTCGCCGCGCGCGGAGAGTCGCGCATGCCTGTCCGAGACGCGCTGGACCCGCTGCTGTTCGGCCGCGACCCGCGGCGGTCGGTCCGCCTGCTCTCTGTCGCCGGCGTCCTCTTTCTGGTCACGTTCGTCCTCCACACGCCGTCGCTTCTCTCCCGGTCCCCGCCGTTCCCGTTTGGGTTCATGCTCCCCCTGCTGTGGCTGGCGTCGTTCGTCCCCGCGGCGGCGGGGGCGTACGGAAACGACGGTCTGTTCGTGAGCGTCGCGCTGGCCGCGGGCCCGAGTCTCGGGTTCTACCTCCCGCTCGCGCTGTTCGACCTCGCGTACCCGAGCGAGACGCTCCTCTGGGGACTCGGGTCGGGCGTCGGCTACGGCGTCGTCCTCGGCGTCCTCGGGTTCGTCGTCGGCGCGGGCGTGCGGCGACTCGTCGACAGGGCACGGTCGGCCGCGCCGGCGTGAACGTCGGGGCGAGCGTGAACGCGAGCGACTAACGACACGCCCTTACCGCCGCCGCGAGAACGACGACCATGGAGAAAAAGCGGGAGCTAACGAGCGTCGACCTCGCGGCCCTCGTCACCGAACTGGGTCGGTACGAGGGCGCGAAAGTCGACAAGGCCTACCTCTACGGCGACGGGCTGGTCCGGCTGAAGCTCCGGGACTTCGACCGCGGGCGGGTCGAACTGCTCGTGCAGGTCGGCGAACTGAAGCGCGCACACGTCGCCGCCCCGGAGCACGTCCCGGAGGCCCCGGGGCGGCCGCCGAACTTCGCGATGATGCTCAGAAACCGGCTCTCGGGCGCGGACTTCGCCGGCGTCGAGCAGTACGAGTTCGACCGCATCCTCGCGTTCGACTTCGAGCGCGGCGACGAGAACACGCGCCTCGTCGCCGAACTGTTCGGCCAGGGGAACGTGGCGGTCCTGGACGAGAGCGGCGACGTCGTCGACAGCCTCGAGACGGTCCGGCTGAAGTCCCGGACCGTCGCCCCCGGGTCGCAGTACGAGTTCCCCTCCTCGCGGGTGAACCCGTTCCGACTCGGCTACGAGGGGTTCGTCCAGCACATGGAGGATTCGGACACCGACGTGGTGCGGACGCTGGCGACGCAGCTCAACTTCGGGGGCCTCTACGCAGAGGAACTCTGCACGCGGGGGGGCGTCGAGAAGACTCTCGCCATCGCCGACGCCGGCGACGAGGCGTACGAGGCGCTCTACGACGCCGTCCAGCGACTCGAGGCCCGCCTCCGCGCCGGCGACTTCGACCCCCGCGTCTACCTCGAAGACGGCGCGGTGGTGGACGTAACCCCCTTCCCCCTCGACGAACGCGCGGGCCTCGACGCGGAGGCCTACGACTCCTTCAACGAGGCGCTCGACGAGTACTTCTTCCGCCTCGAACTCGACGACGAGACCGACGCCGGCGGCGGCCGCGAGCGACCGGACTTCGGCGCGCAGATCGCGAAGAAAGAGCGCATCATCGAACAGCAGCGACAGGCCATCGAGGGCTTCGAGCGGGAGGCCGAGGCCGAACGCGAGCGGGCGGAACTGCTGTACGCGAACTACGACCTCGTCGACGAGGTGCTCTCGACGGTCCGCGAGGCCAGAGAGCGGGGCGTTCCGTGGGACGACATCGCAGAGACGCTCGAAGCGGGGGCAGAGCGGGGCATCGAGGCGGCCGAGGCGGTCGAACGCGTCGACGGGGCGTCGGGGACCGTCACCGTCAGCCTCGACGACGCGAGCGTCGAACTCGACGTCTCGACGGGCGTCGAGAAGAACGCGGACCGCCTCTACACCGAGGCAAAGCGCATCGAAGAGAAAAAGGAGGGCGCGGAGGCCGCCATCGAGGACACCCGCGAGGAACTCGCGGGGGTGAAGCGCCGCCGCGACGAGTGGGAGTCCGCAGACGAGGAGGACGCTGGCGAAGCCGAGGGCGACGGCGAGGAGCGCGACGTCGACTGGCTCTCCCGGTCGTCGATTCCGGTTCGCACGCGGGAGGAGTGGTACGACCGGTTCCGGTGGTTCCACACGAGCGACGGCTTTCTCGTCATCGGCGGGCGGAACGCAGACCAGAACGAGGAGATCGTCAAGAAGTACATGGACCGCAACGACCTGTTCCTCCACACGCAGGCCCACGGCGGTCCGGCGACCGTGGTCAAGGCCACGGGGCCGAGCGAACCCGCCCGCGACGTGGAGATACCCGAGCAGTCCCGGCGCGAGGCCGCCCAGTTCGCCGTCTCGTACTCGTCCATCTGGAAGGAGGGGAGGTACGCCGACGACGCCTACCTCGTCACGCCCGACCAGGTGTCGAAGACGCCCGAGAGCGGCGAGTACCTGGAGAAAGGCGGGTTCGCCATCCGGGGCGACCGGACCTACTACCGCGACGTCTCCGCCGAGGTGGCCGTCGGCATCACCTGCGAGCCCGACACCCGCGTCGTCGGCGGCCCACCCAGTGCCATCGAGACGCGGGCAGAGACTGCTGTCCGCGTCCGCCCGGGCCGCTACGCGCAGAACGACATGGCGAAGATGCTCTACCGCGAGTTCAGAGACCGGTTCGCAGACCAGTCGTTCGTCCGGAAGGTGGCGAGCCCCGACCGGATCCAGGAGTTCCTCCCGCCGGGCGGGAGCGAGATCGTCGACGAGTGACTGCGAGACCGGAGAGCGCTTTCCGGGCGGACACTCCCCCGCCGGCGTTCGGATTGACGAACTGAATACCCACAGACAGTTCAGGTTCGAAGTTTATATTCAACTAAACTTAAATACGTTTGCTAGCCATACTGTCAGTGGGTACGCGCGGGCAGACCGTCCGATTCCGTGGGGGGAGACGCCGGATGGGTCAGCGGCGCAACCCGGAGTGACAACACCATGCTCACCGAATCAATCGAATACCTGCGAAACAGCGACGACTGGGTACTGACCGTCGTCATCGGGGGCGTCCTCGGACTGCTCTCGGTGTTCGTCGTGCCGACGTTCCTCGTTCTCGGATACGCCATGCGCGTCGTCCGCCGGACGATGCGCGGCGACGAGGAGCCTCCCGTGTTCGACGACTGGGGCGACCTGTTCGTCGACGGCCTGAAGGCGTTCGTCGTCGC
The DNA here is from genome assembly GCA_042217455.1 of Haloferacaceae archaeon. Taxonomy (GTDB): domain Archaea; phylum Halobacteriota; class Halobacteria; order Halobacteriales; family Haloferacaceae; genus JBDGSQ01. The sequence goes on from JBDGSQ010000023.1 coordinate 15,609, forward strand.
GTTCGTCTACGGGTTCGTCCCGGGCATCGTCGCGATGGTCTTCGTCGGCTTCGGCTTCCTCGGCATCGTCGGCGGTTCCGGGGCCGACTCCGGCGGCCTCGCCGCGCTGGGCGGCATCACCGCCGTCCTCGGGGTCCTCCTCGCGCTCGTGCTGGGCCTCGTCGCGGCGTATATCACGCCGGCGGCGCTGGCGAACTACGCGGAGACGGACCGCATCGGTGCCGGCTTCGAGTTCGGCGCGCTGCGGCCGGTTCTGACCTCTGGGAAGTACGCCACTGCGTGGCTGACGGCGGTCGCTCTCCTCGTCGGGTCCGGCATCGTCGCCGGCGTCGTGGGAGCCATCCCGCTGCTCGGCCTCCTGCTCGGTCCCATCGCGGCCGCGCTCCTCGGGTTCTACGCCACCGTGGCGGCCTACTACGTCATCGGTCGCACGTGGGGTGACCTCCACGAGGTCGAACTGCGCGAGGGAGAGGTCGCCGACCGGCAGCCTGCGGTCTGAGCCCCCGGCCCCGGTAGGCCGGGCGGTCGGCGCCCGGTGCGCCAC
>JBDGSQ010000145.1:0-8607 GCA_042217455.1 Haloferacaceae archaeon
ACGTCTGTGTCAACTGCAAAATCAGTATTCCCCGTAGTAAATTCAATTATTCCGATATGTTATCGGAGAACCGACGCCCTGGAGCGGGAACGTGACCCGTCGGTGTTGCCAGCGAAGCGTGTCGGAGCGGGAATGGAGAATAGTCGAGAACGAGACAGTACCGCGAACTGCGAGGGCGGGCGAGCGGCGAGAGCCGAACCGGTCTGGCTCCGCTCCCGCGCCCGACTCACCCGTCCGTGCCCGGCACCTCGCTCTCGTCTCCGCGCTCCCCGTCGTCGCCGGCGTCCGCCTCCTCCCTGCTGCCGGTGACGAGTTCCCGGTCGACGTCGTCGGGAGCCTCCACGGTGAGCCCGAACTCCCGGACGCGCTGCCGCCAGAACTCCTCGAACCCCTCGCGTTCGACGTCGCTCGTGACGGTCGTCTGGCCCTGCTCGACGAGTTCCTGCTTGAGTCGCACCTCACCGAGCAGCCGGTTCGCCACGTGCGTCGGAATCTGCCCTTCGAGTTCCGCCTCGACGATGGCGCTCTCCTCGGCTTTGAGCACCCGCCGCTCGCCGGCGAGCAGTTCGCGCTGGCGGAGCGACGGTTCGGAGACGAGGAGCGACCTGATCGTCGCGTTCAGCTCCGCCTTCTCGTGGCCGTACTCCCGGTGGAACCGCTCGTAGACGTCTGTCCGGACGACGTTCCGGTCGTGCAGGCGTTCTGCCTCCTCCAGGGCCTCGTCGACCGCGCGGGCGCGAGAGAGCAGGAGGGCGTAGAGCTGTTCGGCCTCGCTCGTGGTGCGGATGTCGAGCGCTTCGAGCAGGCGGCGGATGCTGAGGCCCTGCACGACGAGGCTGAACGCGGCGATGCCGAACACGAGGACGCGGAGCTGCTCGCGGAGCGGCGTCGCCGGGGGGAGACCGAGCACCAGCGCGATGGGAATCGACCCGTGGAGGCCGCCCCAGAGGAGGACGTGCTGGTAGTTCCGCGGCACCTTCGAGACGGTGACCCGGTTCGAGAGCCACGTGAGCGGGTAGACCGCGACCGCGCGGGCGACCAGCACGAGGACGATGGCCGGGGCGAGCAGCCCCGCGTTGTCGACGATCTGCGGGACGGGGGTCTGGACGCCGAGGAGGACGAAGATGAAGGTGTTGACGACGAACGCGGCCGTCTCCCACGTGGTGAACACGGCCGTCTTCGTCTGCGGAGACATCGCGTGCTCGCGGCCGCGGTTGCCCATCCAGAGGCCGGCGACGACGGTGGCGATGACGCCGCTGACGTGGAGGTAGTGCTCGGCGACGAGGAAACTCCCGTACGCGAGGATGACCGTCAGGACGATCTCGGTCATGTGCTCGTCCAGATTCACCATCACCCGGTAGACGAGATATCCGGCGGCGAACCCGACGGCGGCACCGCCGAGGCCGGCGAGCAGGATGCCGCCGGCGAGGTCCGCGAGACCCCCGAGCGTGGCGAGTTGCTCCGCCGACCCGCCGCCGGTGCCGCCGGTGCCGACGAGCGCGATCAGCGCGGAGAACAGCACGACTGCGACGCCGTCGTTGAGGAGGCTCTCGCCCTCGAGCAGCACCGCGAGTCGCTCCGGCGCGCCGACCTGCTTGAAGATGGCCAGCACCGAGACCGGGTCGGTCGGGAGGACGATGACGCCGAACAGGAGCGCGACGAGCAGGGGGAACTGGAACAGTTCGTACGCCGCCGCGGCGAGAACGAGCACCGAGAGTAGCAGCCCCACCGTCGCCAGCAGGAGGATGACCGGCAGGTTCGACCGGAACTCCTCCAGGTCCGTCGTCGCCGCGCCCTCGAACAGGAGCGGCGGGAGGATGACCAGCAGGATGACGTCGTGAGTCAGTTCGATGCCGATGTTGAGCCCGGCGAGCGACGCCGCGATGCCGGCCAGCAGGAGCGCGATGGTGTAGGGAACCCGGCCGACCTTCGCGATGAAGACGCCCACGCCGCCGGCGATGAGAAAGATGGCGAGCAGATCGATGAGTTCCGCCTCGATGCCGGTTGCCATTACGGGACGTTCGTCGCCGGGAGTGATGAGCGTGGGGGTCTCGGTCCGGCAATTCGCTCGGCGGTCAGTTCCCCTCGTGCGGATTCACTCGGCGGTCAGTTCCCCCCGTCAGGCAATTCGCTCGGCGGACGATTCCCCCGCCTGGTGCCCGCCCCGGGGCCGCGGCGGTCTCTCTATCGGACGACCGAGACCGAGAGCGTGGCGATTCAAGTACCGGGAGGACGATACGGGTCGTAGGTCGATTCACGTCCATGTTCGACGAGATAATGGAAAAGTTCGAGGGGAGTCCGAGTCAGCAGGCCGTCATCCGACTGCTTCTCGAACGCGGCTTCTCGGTCAACGACGAGGGGCGGGTCGTCTCGGGCGGCATCGAGATACCGAACACCGGCATCGCACGCGAGATAGACGTCGACCGGCGGGTGGTCGACGCGACGACAGACGCCATCCTCGCGGACCCGGAGCTGCGGCGCATCTTCCAGAACATCTCGGCGATTCCGAGCCTGATGGACCTCGCGCCGGTGCTCGACCTGACGGTCCTGACGGTCCACGTGACCGAGGCGGACCAGTCGGGCATCGTCGCGGGCGTCACGAGCCTCATCGCCGACGCGGGCATCTCCATCCGACAGACCATCAGCGAGGACCCGGAGTTCACCGACGAACCCGTCCTCTACGTCGTCACCGACGCCGAACTCCCCGGCGACCTCATCAACGATATTCGCGGGCTCCCCTACGTCAGCAAGATCGAGATCGAGTGAGCGCACCGGTCGAGAGCGGGCGTTCGACCGGGGGCGACCGCGTCGAGGGGGTAGAAAGCACTTATCCAGGGCGGGCGTTCCGTCGGGCATGGACATCCGACGCGCCGCCCTCGTCCTCGCTGTCGTCGGCGTCGTCCTCCTCCCCGGCGTCGGCTACGTCTACGCCTACGACAGCCTCGACGGTCCCCAGCCGCACCGCGAGCCGACCTCCTACGTCACCGAACCGATGGACGTCTCGAACGACACCGTGATGGCCGACCGCTACGGCGGCGACGTGGCGTTCTTCGTACCGCAACTGGAGTACCGCCACGTCGGCGGCGACTTCCGGGCGCGAAACGAGACCCGCGAGGTGCTCGTCCGGGCGATGGAGACGGGGAACGCCACGACGACGAACGAGTCGGTCAGCGCGGACCTGCAGTCGATACGGCGCAACTACTCGTTCGTCGACGGGGGTCACGACGGCTTCTACCGCCTCTCGCTCTCGGTCGACGGCGGGCAGACCGTCGTGACGGCGACGCCCGCGAACGACACCGCCGTCGCCGCGGAGGCCCGCGAGGAGGTCGTCGTCGCGTACGACTCGCTGTCGCCCGAGGAGCGGCGGACCTTCGAGAAGATACGCGACGCGTCCGGCGAGGACGCGTTCGGCTACCGACCGTGGTCGAACGAGAGCGTCCCGTACCCGCCCACCGTCGTCGAGGAGGGAGGCGAGCACTACGCCGTCGTCGCCTACGCCCACGTCGACGACTTCAACTTCCCCGACGGCGTCGTCCTCGGCGTCGCCGCCTCGGGCCTCGGCGTCCTGTCGCTGCTCGGCGCGGGGGTGCTGGGACTCGTCCTCGCAGTCCGATCGTGACGCGGGGGCGACACCGAGTGAGTGCGGGGCCGGTCCGGCGAGAGTGAGCGACGACCCGGCGAGAGTGAGCGACGACCCGGCGAGAGCGACGGTGACCCCGTGAGTTTTACCCGCCCGCGTCGGAGCGTCACGTATGGCAGAGCGGTACCGGACCGTCGCGGGGCGGGGCGAGGCGCAGTTCGTCGTCAGGGGCTCGGAGTTCATCGGCTACGTCGCCCCCGCTGACACCGTCGACGAGGCGGAGGCGTTCGTCGCGGAGGTGACCGAGCGCCACCCGGACGCGACCCACAACGTCCCCGCGTACCGCGTCCCCGCGGGCGAGGCGTCGGCGGCCCGGCCCCCCGGCGAGGTGATGCTCCGCGAGTGGTCGAGCGACGACGGCGAACCCACCGGGTCGGCGGGCAAGCCCGCGCTCAACGTCCTCGTCCAGCGGGGCCTCCGGAACGTCGTCGCCGTCGTGACGCGGTACTACGGCGGCACGAACCTCGGCGTCGGCGGCCTCGCCCGCGCCTACTCCCGCGGGGTCAAGGATGCCGTCGACGACGCCGGCGTGGTCGAGGAGCGCCCCCGCGAGCGGTTCACCGCGACGACGACCTACGACGACTCCGGGACCGTGCGCGGGATTCTGGAGAGCGCCGGCGTCGAGTTCGAGGCCGAGTACGACGCCGAGGTCACCTTCGCGGTCCGGGTCCCCGTCGCTGACGGAGCGGACCTGCGGGACCGACTGCGCTCTGCGACCAGCGGCCGGGTCGACATCGACTGAGCGCGGCCGCGCGGCGTCCGAGTGACCGCGGGCCTGAGATGACCGCGGGCCTGAGATGACCGCGGGCCTGAGATGACCGCGGGCCTGAGATGACCGCGGGCGCGAGAGCGGAGGCGGGAAGTCGACGACGCGACTTCCGGGTCCACAACGCTATTTTCCGGCGAGGGCGACGGACACACATGGCGCAGATAGCTGCGACTGACTATCACGACATCGTACAGGTCGGCGACCCGCAACTCTCGCCGGACGGCGAGCGCGTCGCCTTCGTGCGCAAGGTGCCGGAGGACGACGAGTCCTACGAGGCGACGGTCTACGTCGTCCCGACAGACGGCGACGGCGAGGCGACCCAGTTCACCGTCGCCGAGGGCGTCGACAGCGAGCCCCGGTGGAGTCCGAGCGGCGACCGACTCGCGTTCGTCAGCACCCGCGGCGCCGACGACGACCGACCGCAGCTGTGGGTGCTTCCCACGGCGGGCGGCGAGGCCCGACAGGTGACAGACGTGCCCGGCGGCGTCTCCCAGCTCGCGTGGAGCCCCGACGGGGGCCGCATCGCGTTCGTCCAGTCCACGACCGAGCGTGAGCGCGAGGAGGGGCTCGACCGCGACGTCACAGACGAGGAGGAGTACGAGCGCGAGGAGCCCGACCCGCGGGTCGTCGACCGCCTCATCTACCGGCAGGGGGCGTCCTACATCGACGGCACCCGGAGCCACGTCTACGTCGCCGACCTCGACGGCGACGAGGTGTCGCGCGTCACCGACGGCGACTACGACCACGGCCACCCCGCGTGGAGCGACGGCGAGACGCTCTACCTGACGGCCAAGCGGCAGGGCGACCCCGACGACAACGTCGTCGTCGACGTACTCCGGTACGACACCGACGCCGAGGAGCCGGAGGAGGTCACGCAGACGACCGGGTGGATGGCGTCGCTGACGGCGACGAGCGACGACCGGCTCGCGTACCCGCGCACGCCCGAGGACCGCGCGTCGATGCGCCAGACGGACGTGGAGGTGTACGACGTCGCGTCCGGCGAGGCGACGATTCTCACCGACGAGTTCGACCGGAACGTCGACCCGATGAGCATCGAGTGGGACCCGGCCGAGGAGCGCGTCTACTTCGTCGCGCCCGACGAGGGCGACTTCACGGTCCGGCGCGTCGCCGCCGACGGGAGCGCGGCGCCCGAACTCGTCGCCGGCGAGGGCCACGCCACCGGCATCTCCGTCGGCGAGGAGGCCGTCGCGGTTGCCAAAAGCGAGTGGGACCACCGCGGCGACGTGTTCGTCGTCCGCGACGGGGAGGAGACCCGCCTCACCGAGGTGAACGCCGAGTTCCTCGCAGCGCGGGAGGTACGGGAACCCGAGGAGGTGCGGTTCGAGTCCGACGGCCACGAGATACAGGGCTGGGTGCTCACGCCGCCGGAGTTCGACGAGGACGCGGAGTACCCCCTCGCGGTCGAGATTCACGGCGGCCCGCACGCCATGTGGTCGACGTCGGGGACGATGTGGCACGAGTTCCAGACGCTCGCGGCCCGCGGGTACGTCGTCTTCTGGTCGAACCCGCGCGGGTCGCTCGGCTACGGCGAGGAGTTCGCCATGGACATCGAGCGCGACTGGGGCAACGTCACGATGCGCGACGTGATGGCCGGCGTCGAGACGGTCGCGGCGCGCGATTACGTCGACGAGGACAACACCTTCGTCACCGGGGGGAGCTTCGGCGGCTTCATGACCGGGTGGATCGTGGGCCAGACCGACTACTTCGACGGCGCGGTCGCCCAGCGCGGCGTCTTCGACCTCTCGTCGTTCTACGGGTCGACCGACGCGTTCAAACTCGTCGAGTGGGACTTCGGCGCGACGCCGTGGGACGAACCGGGGTTCCTCTGGGAGCAGTCGCCGGTCGCGCACGCCGACGAGGCGACGACGCCAACGCTCGTCGTCCACTCGGACAACGACTTCCGGGTGCCGGTCAACAACGGCGAGATGTTCTACCTCTTCCTGAAGAAGAACGGCGTGGACACCAGACTCGTGCGCTATCCGCGCGAGGGCCACGAGCTCTCCCGGAGCGGCGAACCCGGCCACGTCGTCGACCGCGTCGAACGCATCGTCCGCTGGTTCGACGGCTACAACGACCACGTGGACGTCCCGCCGGCCCTCGAACGCGGCGACGAGGGACTCTCCGCGGCCGAGGACGACGAGGGCGGTTCCGAATAGAGCGCTCCGTACCCCTCTGGACCACTACGGGGGGTCGGTTCGTCAGTGACGGGTCGAACCTGATAGCCCTCTCGTCTCCCGATTTCGACCCGAAAGGAGGGGGTTCGCCGGCAAGCCTTTCGGAGCGGAGTCCGTACCGCGAGCCATGGGAGACGCGTGTACCTACTGCGGGTGTGACGTGACCGGCCACGACCCGGTGTACGTCCGGGAGGGGAGGGCCCGCGAGGACGCCGGACAGTTCTGTAACTACGGGTGTCTGGTGGCCCACGTCGAGCGCGAGGGACTGGCCGAGGGGTCGTCCTGCCGCGTCTCGTTCGAGTGACCGCCGCGGTCCGCAGACGGGGGCGGACTCTACCCACGGCTAGCGCCGTCGGCCGTCTCCGTACGCCGCTGTGAGACTCCGACAGACTCTTCTCGACGTCCACGGATGACCGAACCACCTCTCGCGTCAGATGACTGCCCAGACGACGGACGCGGGCGTGCCGGCCGCCCCCGGAGCCCCCGACGACGCCGACGACTCCACCCGACCCGCGTGGGCGACCGCGGCGCTGGTCGGCGGCGTGAGCCTCGTCTCCACGGCGCTGGCGGCCTACGAAATCGTCCCCGCGAGTGTCACCCCGCTGACCAGCGACGCGCTTGGCGTCGGACCGGCCGCCGCCGGCTTCGTCGTCGGAATCACGTTCGGTGCGGTGGTCGTCGGCAGTCTCCCCGCGGGGGCGGTGCTGGACCGGACGAACTCCAGGACGGCGCTCCCGCTCGCCGTTCTCGCGCTCGTCGTCGCCGGCGCGTGGGGGTGGGTCGGGGGACGGCGGGGCGACTACGGGTCGGTGCTCGCGTCGCGTGCGCTCGGCGGGCTCGCCTCCGCCGTCGTCTGGAACGCCGGTATCGACGTCGTGAGCCGGGCGGCGAGCGACGCGAACCGCGCCACCGCCGTCGGCGTCTTCACCGCGAGCGGCCCGGTCGGGTTCGCGCTCGGGCAGAGCACCGGACCGTTCGTCGCCCTCCGGTTCGGCTGGCCCGCCATCTTCCCCGCGTTCACCGGCATCGCGCTGCTCGGCCTGCTCGCGTTCTGGCCGACGAGCCGGGGACTCGGTGCGAGTTCCGTCGGCGCGCCCACGCGCGCCGAGTTCGGGGCGGTCCTGCGGAACGGGACCGTCTGGTCGATCGCCGTCCTCGGCTTTCTGGGCTACGTGCTCTACCTGTTCGTCAACAGCTGGGGGTCGTCGTATCTCACCGACGCGGTCGGGCTCTCGCTCGCACAGAGCGGCCTGCTGGTCGCGGTGTTCCCCGCGGTCGGCGTCGTCGCCCGGATCAGCAGCGGAATCCTCTCCGACCGCGTCTTCGGCGGACGCCGACGGCCGATCGTGCTGGGCTCGTTCGCACTCGCGGCGCCGGTGCTGCTGGTTTTCACCCGCCTCGCGTCGGTCCCGCTGCTCGTCGCGGCGCTCCTGCTCGCCGGGTTCGTGGTCCAGCTCACCCTCGGGCTGTCGTTCACGTACGTCCGGGAGGTGGTCGACGTCCGCGTCGCCGCGACGGCGGTCGCGTTCCACACGAGCGTCGGACTGGCCGGCGCTTTCGTGGCCCCGATAGCGGGCGGGTCCGTCGTCGAACTGGCCGGGTTCGACGCGGCGTTCCTGCTCGCCGCCGTCCTCGCGGTCTGCGGTGTCGGGGTGGCCTGGCGAGTCCCGGAACCGACGCGGTCGGACACCGATTCGACGGCCGAGCGCGGCTAGTCGACGATTATCTCGGTGTCGGAGTCCGCGTCGGCGACGTCCGCCGTGTCGGCGTCGGGTTGCATCTCCGCCTGGTAGCGATCGATCCACTCGGCGAAGCAGGCGGGACAGAGACGCTGTGCGTCGATCTGTGAGCGGTCGACGCTCAGGCGGACGGTTCGAGCGAGCGCGTCGGAGACGTCGTCGCCGCAGGCGTCGCACGCCTCCTCGCTCATGGTTCCCTCCCGGTTCGCGTGCGCATGGGAGTAGTGTGTGCGCGGAGGGGTTTTAGTCGTTGCCCGACACGCG
>JBDGSQ010000145.1:8707-15884 GCA_042217455.1 Haloferacaceae archaeon
GTGTGTGCGCGGAGGGGTTTTAGTCGTTGCCCGACACGCGGGGTCCTCGAACGGGCGATGCGTCGCGAGCGCGGGCCGCTCTGTCAGCCCCGGAGCGCGCCGACGATGCCGCGAATCTGGGCCGGCGCCTGGCTCACGAGCGCTCGCGGGAGGTTACGCCGGGCGCTGGCGAGGGCGGACTGGAGCGCCGCTCCGGCGTCGTCGAAGATTCCCTCGCCGTGCCCGAGGAGAATCCGCTCGGGGTCGACGTCGTCGAAGGCGGCTCTCGGCGGGGCGAGACGGTGAAACAGGTAACAGCCCAGGCGCTCGTTCGCGAGCGTCGTCTCCGGGACCGTCGAGAGCATGTCGGGGACCCGAAGCGTGCCAGTGGACTCCCGGTAGGCGATGGCCTCCTTCCAGGCGGTCGTCGGATCGACCGTCCGCACGGCGATGCCGGAGTCGCCGACCTCTCCCCACCCGCCGACCGGAGCGCCGTAGCGCTCGACCGGTGCGTCCACCGTTTCGGCGACGCCGTCCATCCACGTCGGGAGGTGCACCGGGACGCCGTACCGCTCTGCGAAGACCTCCGCGTCACGGGAGTGGTGACTCGACAGCACCGCCACGCCGGCGACGGTCCCCAGTTCGTCCACGTGGTCGCGGACGCCGGGGCCGTCCAGCGGGTCGAACACCCAGACGCCGTCGTCTCCCCGGACCGCGTGACTGACCCGCTGGGCGTCCTCATCGGGGTGCGCCATCCACCCCACCCCGTCGGCCCAGCGGTCGACCACCTCGACGCCGCTCGAGGCCGACCGTTCGTATATCGGCATGTAAAGTGATATCGTGTGTGAATACTTAGTCCCCCGTCACGTCTGCGGCGAGGACCCACGGGGTGTGGCGACCGCCCCCGCAGGAGAGAGTCGTGTCGCAGTCGGGCACGGGGAGCACGCGCGGGACGGGTCGTCACCCGAGGACGACACGCGCCGGTCGGCCGGTCGGGTCGTCACTTCGTCCGGAACGCCCGGTCGCCGGCGTCGCCGAGGCCGGGGACGATGTAGCCGTTCTCGTCGAGGCGGTCGTCGATGGCGACGGTCACGAGGTCTGCCTCGGGGAACTGGTCGCCGAGGCGGAGGACGCCGTCCGGGGCGGAAACCGCAGAGAGGACGAACAGGTCCTCGAACCCCGAGGCCTCCTGCAAGACGTGTTCGAGGACGGTGCACATGGTGCTGCCCGTGGCGAGCATCGGGTCCGCGACGATGACGGTGTCGTCCCCGGTGACGTCCGGGAGCTTCACGTAGTCGATGGAGATGGGGAACTCGCCGTCCTCGTTCATGCCGGCGTCCTCGTCGCGGCCGGCGCTGATGACGCCCTGCTTCGCGCGCGGGAACGCCTTGAGGAGGCCCTCGACGAACGGCGTGGCGGCCCGGAGGACGTTGATGATGACCACGTCGTCGAGGCCCTTGACCCGCTCGCCGGTCGTCTCCGCAAGCGGCGTGAGGATGCTCACGTACTCCGTCTCCATCGCGCCGTCGATGATCTCGTAGCCGCAGATGCGTCCGAGTTTCACGAGGCCCTTGCGGAACGCGACCTGCTCGGTGTCGACGTCCCGGAGCTTCGAGAGGGTGTCCTTCGCGAGCGCGTGCGTGACGAGCGACACGCCGTCACGTTCTTCGATTGGCATGTTACGTAGTCGGGCTCCGGAGTGACATAAAGGCCGGTCGTCGCGGCCGGGAGCCGGGAATAAGTGGGAGTCGCGGCCGGGAGTCGAGAACCGGTGGGAGTCGCGGGCAGCGGCGGAGTCGACGCGCGTCGACACCGGGCGCCGGCGAGCGTGCGACCCGGGGCAGGCGGGCGACTACCGCGTCACGAGATACGTCACGAGCATCACGAGCAGGGCGAGGGTGGCGACGTTCCGGGGCGTGAACGCGAGCAGGTGGATGACGTCGAGTCCCCAGACGACGACGGTGGCGAAAAGCGACGACAGTACGAGATTCATCACGAACAGCACGCGCGGGTCACCCTGTGACGCCATGCGCGTTGCTGTGACCGACTAGGACTTAAGGCCACGGTGTGCCGCCGAAGTCACGGTGTGCCGCCGCCACCACAGGCGCCCAGGGGCGACGTCCCCGGTTCGGGAGTGCGGTGTCCGGGACGTCGATATCGACCGGGAGCGCGCGGCGGACACCCGACCGGGAGCGTGATGGGGCTTCTTTGTGTCTCCGCACGTAGCGCGCGTATGCGGCTCCAGAACCGGAACGGAACCGCTGTCGACGCGGTTCCCTTCCTCGTGGTCACGACCACGACGTTCCTGCTGACGTTCTCGTTCGGGCCGCCCTACGGCACCGCGCTCGGCTTCTCCCTCGACGTCGCCATCGCCGGGTCGGCCGTCGCCTACCTCCTCACGACGGGGGTTGCGTACTACAGACTCGTCTGGCGGGCGACGCCCCAGTTGCGCGAGGAGATTCCGGCGTCGATACGCTACCGGACGCTGCTCTACATCGGCGTCGGCCTCGGCCTGCTTCTGATACTGCTCTCGCTCCCCCTCCTGCCGCGGATGTTCCGGTGAGCGTCGGTCGTCGCCGGTGTCGGCGCGTGCGCCCCCGGTCGAGGCGGGCGTTCTTGTAGGAGGGGGGCGAAGCGGCGGCCATGCGAGATATCGAAGTGTCGCGGGTCGTCGCCGCGTCGCCGCCGACGGTCCGGCGCGCCCTCACGCCGACCGGGATGGTCGTGTACGAGGGGAGTTTCTCGGTCGTCGACGTCGCCGAGGGCGACGCGGATGGGGTCACGCACGTCACGGTGGGGGCCGGCGGACTGGAGATGACCCTCCGGTTCGAGGAGCGCGAGGACGGCCTCTACTACACCCAGGAGGGCGAGTCGGGGCCGTTCGCGTCGATGCAGACCCGCGTGACCGTCGAGGCCGAGAGCGGCGGCTCCCGGGTGACGGCGTGGTCGAACGTGAGCCTCGGGCTGCCGCTCCCGTCGCTGACCGACCGCGTCGCCGGGTGGAAGCGCCGGGGGGAGCTGCGACGCGCGCTGGAAGCGCTCGAAGACGACGTCACCTGACCGGGACACCGCCCCGCCCGGACTGCGGGTCCTGACCGGACTGCCCCTCCCGACCGGACTGCGGGTCCTGCCCGGGCGGTTCGCCCCGCCCGGGACGCTCGTGCGCTCCGGGCGGACGACCGGACGGGGATTTAACTCCGACAGGGCGTTCCTCCTGCGTATGGGACTCGTTAGCACGCTCAGGGACGCGTTCGCGGCGTCGACGCAGTCGGCGAACCGCGGCGGGAGCGGGCAGACGTCGAAGGGTGCGTACTGGTGTCACGACTGCAACGAGCGCATCCTCGACCTCGACGTCGAGGGCGACGACCCGCCGACGTGTCCGTCCTGCGGCGAGGAGATGGAGTTCGAGCGCTCGACGGGCACCACCGGGTGCGCCTGCTGACCGCGAGTCGGCGCGGCTGTCCCGGGGGTCGAGTCAGGGCGTCGGTTCGGTCACGACGAGCGTCTCCGCGACCGCCGACGGGAACGGGTTCTCGAAGGCGCTCCAGTCTGCGCCCATCTCCCCGTCGGTGAGGAGACACGCCTCCAGTTCTGCGCGGAGGTCCTCCTCGGGGAGGCCCACCCCGATGAAGACCAGTTCGGTCCGCCGGTCGCCCCACTCCTCGTCCCACTCCATGTCCGGGCGGTTGCGGCGGTAGGCGTCCTGCTCGAACTCGGGGAGGCTCGCGACCCACTGACCGGTGGCCTCGACGCGCGCCGAGGGGCCCGCCTGTCCGTACGACAGGAGCGTCTCCTCGCGGCCGGCGGCCCAGAAGACGCCCTTCGAGCGGACGACCGACGCGGGGAGGTCGGCGAGGAACGCCTCGAACCGACCGGGGTGAAGCGGCCGGCGACTGCGGAAGACGAACGAGTCCACGCCGTACTCCTCCTCGGGGTGCGAGTGGCCGTGGTGGTCGTGACCGTCGTGTCCGTCGTGGCCGTGGTCCTCCCCCCCGTGGCCGTGGTCGTCGTGGCCACCCGATTCGTGGTCGGCGTCGTCGTCCGCGTCGAGGAGCCGCTTCCATCCGGCCTGTTCGGCCGCCGTCGCCGGGTCGTACAGGCCGCGTCCGAGGAGGTCCGCGGGGTCCACCGCGGAGTGTTCGGTGACGAGTATCTCGGCGTCGGGCCGCAGGGCGGAGACGAGTTCCTCGACGGTGGCGAGTTCCTCCGCGGTGACCAGGTCGCGCTTGTTCAGGACGACGACGTTCGAGAACTCGACCTGTTCGACCAGCAGGTCCGAGAGCGGTCGGGTCCCGTCGTCGTCGGCACCGCGCCGGCGGGGGACGTCGTCGCCCTCGAAGGTGTCGTAGAACAGGCGCGAGTCGACGACGGTCACGAGCGAGTCCACGTCGTACTTCGCCGCCGCGCGCGACCCCGTCGTGAAGAGTTTCGCGATCGGTTCCGGTTCGCTGATGCCGGAGGCCTCGACGACGAGGTGGTCGAACTCCCTGCCGTTCGCCAGTCGGACGACGGCGGTCTCGAGGTCGTCCTGCAGTTCACAGCAGATACACCCGTTCGAGAGTTCGGTGACGCCGCCCTCGACGGCGAGTTCCGAGTTCTCGCTCACCAGTTCGGCGTCGATGTTTATCTCGCCCATGTCGTTGACGAGAACCGCGATGTCGCGGTCGCCGGCGGAGCGGAGGAGGTGGTTCAGGAGGGTGGTCTTGCCGGCACCGAGACTGCCGCTGAGAATCGTGACCGGGATAGCGTCGCGGCTCATACGTGGCTCTCTCGGCGGTACTCGCCCTTGAATGCACCTCCCGTGTGCGCTGGTGGGCGCACGGGCGTTCGTCCTGACGCGAGGGGGAGCACGGGGGCGGACGCGAGGGGGCGCGCTGCAGGTCCCGGGGGCGACATGCTTTTGTCCGAGAGAGTGTGAGTTTCGTTCACATGACACTCGCGGAGCGAATCGCGGCCTTCAGAGACGTGCTCGACGAGTGGCTCCGCGGTCTCTACCACGGGATGGTGACCCACCCCTCGTACGAGCTCATCGAGAAGGAAGCAGAGGACATCGAGGACACCTTCATGCTGGCGTGTTTCCCCGACGCCTTCGGGATTCCGAGTCCGGTGTCGTACTACACCGCCGAGCTCCTCCCGTACCTCGAAGACGAGTTCGAGGCGTGGGAGCGCCGGATGTGGGACCGCGAGTCGCTCATCGGACGAAAGGGCCAGCAGTACCACTTCTAAGGATGAACAAGTTCGTCTTCTTCGGCGGCAAGGGCGGCGTGGGAAAGACGACGGTGTCGAGCGCCTACGGGCTGAAGTGCGCCCGCGAGGGCCTGGAGACGCTCGTGGTGTCGACGGACCCGGCCCACAGCACCTCCGACGTGTTCGACCAGCAGTTCGACGACGAGCCACAGCCGGTGACCGGCGAGGACCACCTCCACGCGATGGAGATCGACCCCGACGAGGAGGTACAGGACCACCTGATGGAGATAAAGCGCTCGCTCGGCAGTCAGGTGAGCCCCGGGATGGTCAACGAGATAGACAGACAGATAGAGATGGCCCACCAGACGCCGGGAGCGTACGAGTCCGCCCTGTTCGACCGATTCGTCGACGTGATGCGCGAGTCCGACGAGTTCGACCGGGTCGTCTTCGACACCGCGCCGACCGGCGGCACGCTCAGGCTGCTCTCGCTCCCGGAGTTCCTCGAGGGGTGGATAGAGCGGCTGATGCACAAGCGAAAGCAGAGCATCCGCCTGTTCGAACGCGCCGCGATCGGCAACCGCGAGCCCCGGCGGATGATGGAGGGCGACCCCGTCATCGAGCGACTGCAGGAGCGAAAGGAGATGTTCGAGTACGCGGGCGAGACGCTCCAGAACGACGCGGCGTTCTACCTCGTCGTCAACCCCGACGAGCTCTCGATCCGGGAGACACGCCGGGCCGTCGACCGACTCACCGACTCCGGCCTCGGGGTGCGCGGGCTGGCGGTCAACAAACTGTCGCCGTCACCGGACCCCGACGAGGACGGGCGCGGCGCCCGGTTCCTCCGACAGCGGTTCGAAACCGAGCGCGAGCGCCTCGCGACCCTCCGCGAGGAGTTCGACGAACCCATCGTCGCCGAGATAGAACTGCGCATCTCCGAGGTCAAGGGCGACTTCCTCGGCGACGTCGCGAACGAACTCGACATCGACGTCGCACCCGAGCGGCCGAGCGCGAGCGACTAGATCCCACAAAGTATTCAACTGTCTGTCCGGCCGCCCCGAATGGGGAATGAGGGGACGAATTTTCAGTAGAAGCACTATAGGCGTCCACGACGGTTTATTTCATCACTTGTCATTCACTGAATGGATTGGGAACGTTTAAGTAGTTCATTTTCATGCTCAAATATGAGGGTACTAGGCATGGTACAACTTATCGTATTGGTGGTAGCGTCCCTGGTGACGTTCACTGCGGGGTACCTCGGGTACTCCCGGTATCTCGCCCAGTTCGTCGAACTGGACGAGGCCCGGGAGACGCCAGCACACAAGTACGAAGACGGACAGGAGTACGTACCGGCGAAGAAGCCGGTACTACTGGGGCATCACTATTCGAGTATTGCGGGTGGCGCACCGATCGTGGGGCCCATCACGGCGGGCGTGGTCTGGGGGTGGGTCCCCGCGCTCCTGTGGGTCGCCATCGGGAACCCCCTGATGGGGAGCGTCCACGACTTCGTCTCGCTGTCGGCGAGTCTCCGACACGAGGGGAAGTCTATCGGGTACATCATCGGCGAGTACGTGGGTGAACGCGGCAAGAACATGCTGCTGTGGTTCGCGTTCCTCACCATCATCCTCGTGCTCGCGGTGTTCGCGCTGGTCGTCGCCATCGTCTTCGACGCCTACCCGAGCGCGGCGACGGCGAGCCTGATTTACATCGCGCTCGCGTTCCTGTTCGGGATATACCTGTACCAGCTGAACCTCCCGTTCATCCCCGGGACGGTCGTGTTCGTCCTCGGCGTGTTCGCGAGCGTCTGGGTGGGCATCCAGTACCCGCTGGTGCTGATCCCGGAGGGCGGCAGCACGTTCCTCCCGACGGTCATCAACGCGAACGTCTCGGCGTGGGTCCCGTTCATCATCGTCTACGCCGGCATCGCCAGCGCGCTCCCGGTGTGGATGCTGCTCCAGCCGCGTGACTACCTGTCGTCGTTCCTGCTGTACGCGGGCGTCGGCGGGGCGCTGCT
>JBDGSQ010000048.1:0-15776 GCA_042217455.1 Haloferacaceae archaeon
AAATTCAGTAATTCGGACATATCTGTCGAGAAGGTCGACACCACCGAACGGAACCGACGTCTCGGGGAACGCCGCGACGCCGCCTCCCCGTATCGATTCGCTTTTACTTTCGTCCCGTCAACCCCGACGCAATGACCCGTATCGTCGTCATCGACAACCACGGCCAGTTCACCCACCTCGAACACCGTGCGCTTCGGGACGCCGGGGCGGACACCGACATCGTCGACAACGAGACGCCGCCTGAAGAGATAGACGCCGACGGCCTCGTCCTCTCGGGCGGTCCGGACATAGAGCGGACGGGCCGCTGTGACGAGTACGTGGAGATGGACGTGCCGGTCCTCGGCATCTGTCTCGGGATGCAGTTCATCGCGCTCGAACGCGGCGGCGAGGTCGGCGGGGGCGACTACGGCGGGTACGCCGACGTCGAGGTCGAGATACTCGACGAGGACGACCCCCTCGTCGGGTCGCTCGCGCCCTCCACCCACGTCTGGGCGAGTCACGCAGACGAGGTGAAAGCGCTCCCCGACGGGTTCACCCACACCGCCACGAGCGACGTCTGCGACATCGAGGCGATGAGCAACGTCGAGGAGGACCTCTACGGCGTGCAGTGGCACCCGGAGGTCGCGCACACCGAGCAGGGACAGGAAGTCTTCGAGAACTTCATCGCCCGGTGCGAGTAGCCGGATTTACCACCTCCCGGGGTGACATACACGCATGACCGCGACCCAGAGCAATCTGGCGGGGCTCTCTCGGTATATCTTCCGGGCACCGTCGTGGTACTCGAGTCTCGCGTTCGCCCTGCTGGTCGCCGCGATGGCCGGCATCGCCTCCTTCGACACCGGCGCGGCCGAGCGCACGTGGCGCGGGCTGCTCTTTCTCGGCCGCGACGCGTGGGAGGGCATCTTCTTCATCGGCATCCCGACGGTGGTCGCCAGCATCGGAACCACCGGCGTCGACCGGCTCCTCGGGGGGAAACTGACCCCGAACCGCTCGTCGCTGCTCGCACTCGCGGGCGAGGTGCTCGTCGTCGCCATCCTGACCATCGCCAGCATCGTCGCGGTCCTCACGCCGCTCGAACAGACGTTCGTCTACGACGCGCTGGTCGTCGCGCTGGCCTCCGTCTTCGCCTTCCGACTGCTCGTCATCATGGCCGTCTCGCGCTCGTCGCTGCTGGTGGCGGCCGTCCCGGCGAGCCTCCAGACGCTCGTCTCTGCGCTCTTGCTGTTCATCTACTCGGGGACGATTCGCTTTCTCGAGATCGGCGGCCCCATCCTCGACGCGTACCTCATGCCGTACCTCTCGCGGGCCGACCGCGCCCCGAGCGAGATCTCCGCCGTCCTCCCGAAGCACTTCTACCTGCTCGCCATCACCTGCGTCGTCTACGCGGGCGCAGTCGCGCTGTTTCTCTACTTCATCGACCGCCCGTGGCGACAGAGCCTCGGCGTCTCGGTGCTCGACTTCCTGCGGGGGTTCATCGGCCACATCGCCGAGGGCTCGCGCGAACTGGAGGACTTCTTCGAGCAGCTCGGACAGGAGGCCGTCGTTCCCGTCACCGTCCTCGCGTTCCGGCGACCGGACGGCACCGAGAAGGCCCGGTTCGTCCTGCCCATGATACATCCGGGACCGATGGGACAGATCGGCGGCGGCAACTTCCCCGAACGGGTCGCCCGTCGCTCCGAGGGCGTCGTCTTCCCGCCGCACGCCACCGCCGGCCACGACTTCAACCTCGTGACCGAACGCGAGGTCGATACCATCCTCGACGCCGCGGACGAGGCCAGAGAGCGAATCGAGTACGGTCGGGAGGCGACCAGGAGCGTCCGGACCCGCGCCGGCGAGGCGTCGATGCTCGGACAGCGGTTCGGCGACGACGCCCTCCTCGTCTCGACGTTCGCGCCGAACTTCGCCGACGACGTGGAGTACGCGGTGGGCCTCTCCGCCGCCGCAGAGGCGCGCGCGGCGGGGCTCGACGAGGTGCTCCTCGTCGACGCCCACAACAGCAACGACGGCCTCGAGGGCGAGGACCTCGGGCACGTCACGCCGGGGAGTCAGCGCTCGTTCGACATGATGGAGGCCGCGTCGGCGGCGGGCGCGGCCCTCGCGGACGCCGACGCGGAGGCCGGCGACCTGTCTCTCGGCGTCGCGTGGGAACCGACCCGCTGGGAGGCCCGGGACGGTATCGGACCGCTCGGCGTCCGGGTCGCCGTCGCCGAGGCGGCGGACCAGACCACCGCGTACGTCCTCGTCGACGGCAACAACGTGGAACCGGGGCTCCGCGACCACGTGGTCGACTCGCTCTCCGACGGCGACGACCCGCTCGTCGACGTCGCCGAGGTGATGACGACGGACACCCACGTCGTCAACACCGTCGACGCGGACAACCAGGTCGGGGCCGCGATCGACCACGACGAGTTCAGGGAGTGCGTCGAGCGACTCGTCGCCGACGCCATCGACGACCGGGAGCCGGTCGTCGCCGGCCTCGCTTCCGCGCGAGCCGACGTCACCGTGTTCGGGAACGACCGGACCGAGACGCTCGCGAGCCACGCGAACGCCGCCGTCTCGATGGGCGGTGCACTCGCCGGGGCAGTCGTGCTGGCGACGATGGCCGTCAGCGTCCTCATCTTCCTGTTCGCCTGAGTCGGCTCGCCGTTCGCCCGAGCCGCCGTTTCTCGCCTCTTTTCACCAGCGCCGCCGCTCCGCGTCTCTTTTTCACCAGCGCAGACGCTTCTCGTCTCCTTTTCACCAGCGCCGTCCCACCGCGCCACTGGCACTCGAGGCGACCGCCCTCTCGGGGCCCGCCAGTCCGTCGGATTCAGGTCACTGCCGGAGGTCGAGCGTCCGGGTGACCGTCGCCCCGCAACTGGGGCACTCGTGTCGGTATATCACCCGGTTCCCGGTGGCTCTGGCCTCCCAGCGACCCTCGGCGTCGTGGTAGCCACAGGCCGAACAGGTCCGTTCGACCTCGTCGAGGTAGCTCCCGAGGCGGTTCAGTGCCGAGTTGCCGAGTGGTCGCTGCACGCTCATTGGTCTTTGTTAGCGCGTATCATATTTAATTGTGATGTTTACGCCGGTCGACCACGGGGGTTGCCGAACTGGCTCGTCGGGGGAGACTCGGCTGCGCGGACCCGTCACCGCGCAAAGTCGGGGGACGAGAGTCACGCTCGTGCGGGTCGAACGACGGTCCGCCCTCCCCGGAGAGCGGTCCGCAGGCTGGCCGGTCCGCGTCGACGGACGGTGCTTCGAGAAGTGAGACGAAGCCGGAGTCGCCGTGGCGGCGACGTCCGGTGGGTCAGTTACGCCCGGTCGGACTCGGCGAACAGGTCGTCCACCGCGTCCTGTGCCGCCCGCGCGGCCTCCTCGACGACGGCCTCGGGGTCCGCGTCCTCCGCGGCCTCCGCGCTCGGGTTCACGTAGACGTCGACGTCGAGGACGCCGTCCTCGAACGTGACTGTCACGTCGAAGTCCGTGACGTCTGACTGCCTGTAGCGGGCGAAGATGACGCCCTCGGCGGCCTCCGCGGCCGTCTCGACGACCGTCTGCTTCGACGGGGCGTCGCCCGTTTCCGATTCGTCCGCGTCGCTCATCGGCACCTCACGCGCCGCCTGGGCCGCCCGCGCCGGGGCCCATCGGGCCGCCTGCGCCGCCCTGCAGCATCTGCTGGAGCTCCTCCTGGAGGTCCTCGAACTGCTCCTGGACGCGGCTCTCCTGTTTCTCCAGCTGTTCGACGCGGATCTCGAGCGTGTCGACCTTGTCCTGGAGGCTCTCCTTCGCGTCGTCGTAGTCCGTCGAGACGAGCAGTTCGCCGACCTCCCGGTACATGTTGGCGTCCTCGTCGATGTCGTCGAGCGCGTCGAGCGCCGTCTGGGACTCGTTCAGCGTGGTCTCGGCCTGCTGCTTCTGGGCGGCGACCTGCTGGGCCGTCTCCTGAAGATCCTGCAGTTCCTCGATTTTCTCCTGCGCTTCCGGTGGCAGATTGCCCTGCATGGGCGGACGGTAGTTTTCTGGAGTGAAAAACCCCCGTATTCTACCGCGCCGTCACGTCCTGCGCGAACGACCGGTCACCCGTCCGAGCAGCAGTCCGAACAGGCCGGCCGCGGCCGCGACGGTGAGCAGTCGCCGCGTCTCGCCGAACCGGACGACTCGCGTCCCGCTCGCCGTGATTTCGACGACGCCGACCGGCGTGGCGGTGACGCCGCCGCCCATCCCGCCGCCGGACCCGCCCGTCCCACTGCCCTCCCGGTCGCTGTCCGAATCGGCCCCCGTGACTGCGCTCTCGTCGCGGTCGTTCTCGCGTTCAACTCCGACGTTCGCACCCGCACCGCCGTCGCGCTCGTCGCTCACTGGTCCGCCGGTGCCGAATCCGCCGCCGAACCCGTAGGCCACCCGGGCAACTGGGACGACGGTACGGTCGTCGGTGACTATCGGGTCGCCGTAGACCGTCTCCGCGCTCGCACTCTCCCGAAGCGATTCGACGACCGACGCGAGTGACTCGAACGTGTCCATAGGCCTCCTACGGTCGCCGGGAGGATAACGCCCCACGGTCGCTGTCCGCCGGCGAGACGCGTCACGGGCGGAGAAGTGTCACACGCGGAGAAGTGTCGCTGGTCCCCCTGCGGATCAGGCGAGCGCGGCCACGTCCTCGGCGACGGCGACGAGCCGAACCCACGTGTTCACCCCGGCCCGGAGGGCGACGAGGTCCGCGGCCGCGACGTCGACGGTGACGACCGGCCCCTCGCGGGAGACCGTCGCCCGCGAGCGGGCGTCGTCGATGCGGCCGACCTCGACCCGGACGCTCCGCGCGACGATCCGGGCGGTGCGCTCGTCGTCGTACTCGAAAGAGAGAGAAGCGGTGTCGTCTCGACGCGGGGAGTCGGAGTCGGCTGGGGCCACGCGCGTGCGTCTCGTCGGCGGCTTACCTGACGTCGACTTCCTTCACGTCCTGCCCGCGCTCTTTGAGGAGCACGCGGTGTCCGCAGTAGGGACAGCGGACGCCGCCGTACTCGTCGAGTTCAACGTCGCGCTTGCAGCGAGAGCACTTGTAACTCATTCGTGTGTGGGTGCGGCGCGGAGGTACTTATTCCTCGTCCTCGCCGGAGAGCGCGGCGCGGATGGAGCGACGGACCTGTCGGCCGCCGGGGGTGACCGGGCGGTACGTGCCGCCGGTGAAGAGCTCCCCGGTCTCCTCGTTCTTCCAGATGCCGGTGCCGACGCGGGTGACGTCCTCGTCGTCGACCGTCGCGTTCTGCATCTCCGATTCGATCTCCTTGACGCGTCGGCG
Organism: Haloferacaceae archaeon; assembly: GCA_042217455.1. Taxonomy (GTDB): domain Archaea; phylum Halobacteriota; class Halobacteria; order Halobacteriales; family Haloferacaceae; genus JBDGSQ01. The sequence continues at coordinate 5,276 of JBDGSQ010000048.1, forward strand.
GGCGACCCGACCGTACCGCGCCCCGAAGCGCCCGGCACTACCGGTGCTTCGTGCCTTCTTCTCGGCCATAGTACCGCAGAGTACCGCCAGCGGACAGATAAACCCTACGAGTCGTCACCGCCGGACGCCGCGGTTCCGCCCCGTCTCCGTTCCGGCAACCGGTCGGCGACCCGCTCAGCTTGTGTGACGACCCTCTCCATTCGTGCGATGACCCGCTCAGTTCGTGCGACGACCCGCTCGGTTCGTGCGACACCTGCTCGGTTCCGGCGGGGGCTACTGCAGGTCCGCTTCTTCGAGTGCCCGGTTGAGGTCGTCGCGGACGCGCTCGCCCGTCTCCCGGTCCATCGCCGTGGTGACGACCCGGTTCTCCTGCACGCTCGACCCGTCGCGCAGGAGGAGGCGGACGTTCCCGTTGTCGTCGGCGCGGGTGACTTTCGCCCGCAGGCCGGTCTGTGACCCGGTCCCGCCGGCGTCGATGGGACCCGGGATTATCTTCTTGACGTGCGGGTGCTCGGCGACGACGCCGATGGCTCTCCGGCCGGTCCTCCCGCCGATGACCGTCGAGTGCCGTCCGCCGAGTTTCTCTGCGGGGGGTTTCTCGACGACTTCGAGCGTCCGCTCGCCCCTCCGTGCGAGCACTGACTCGACGGGCGTCCCCTCCTCGACCCGGTAGAACTCGTAGTGCAACTGCGCCCGCGTCTCCCGGAGTACCTCCCGGTCGCCGGCGGCGTACACCACCTCCGGGCGCTTGCGGCGTATCTCGTCTGCGACCCGCCCGGCGAAGTTCCGGAGTTCGACGACGCCCTCCCGCTCGCCGCACTCGGGGACGGTCGTGACGGTGGTCTCGCCGACCACCTCGTCTTCGAGGAGCATCGTGAGCGTCGCCCGGTCGCGGTCGAACGCGACGACGACGGCGTCGCTGTTGGCGGTGTCGCAGACCAGACACTGGTCGCCCGGCTTCTCCAGGGGCGACCCGCACCGCCGGCAGTTCATGTCGGGAGTGAGCGCGCCCGGCGTTAAACCTCGTTCGTTCTCGAACCGATACGCCGGAAGCGCCGGGGCCGGCGCCCGAGACGGCACCCCCGTGTGAGTCAGTACTCGTTCAGGTACTCGGCGTAGCGCTCCAGTTGCTCTCCGAGTTCGCTCTCGGAGACGACCGTCTCGTTGACGAGTCCCGGCGTGTTCACCTCGACGTGGTACGCGTCGCCGCCGTCGCCGTCGACCGCCAGCCACCGCCTGTCGTCGCTGACTGCGATGACGGACCACTCGTCGCCGGTCCGCATGACGACGTGCTCGACGCCGTCGGCCTTCTGCAGTTCCGTCTTGATGTAGCTCCGGTTCACACGTGTCCCCTCTGCTAGACGTCACTTAAAATTTGTAATCAGGGCGTCACTCTCCGTTTCGCTCGCCTCTCTCGGTCGCCCGGGTCACCGGGTCGCTGCTCGCGCGGGCCGACGTTCGGGTACTCCAGCGGGGGCGTCGTCCCGGCCTCTCGTCGCCCGGTCGCCTAGGGCCTGAGGGTTCGCCACACCGTTCCGGGCCGGAGCAGGGCCGACGGCGGCTGCTCCATCCCGGTGACGCGGTAGTACGCCTCGGAGAGGGCGCTGTCCGTGTGCGCCCGCCGGACGAACCGGGAGAAGTACCGGTTGAAGAGCGCCGCGTCCTGGGTGTCGGGGCCGGTCGTCTGCTCGAACGCGCTGTCTGCGCCGACTGCAAGCGACCACGCCATGTCGACGACGTCTTCGACGGCATCGAAGAACCGGGGGCCGATCGCCCCGTCCCCACCCGTCGCGAGCGTCCGATGGAGCTGTATCGCCTCGAGCGCGGCGGACGACATTCCCTGGCCGTATATCGGGTTGAAGCTGGCGATGGCGTCGCCGACGACGACCAGCCCGTCCGGGAAGCGATCGAGGTCCTCGTACCGGTGCCGGCGGTTCGAGGGGAAGGGGTACTGGTCGACGCCGTCCGAGACCACTTCGTACTCCCGCAGGAGCTCCTCGATTCCGTCCGGGGGGAGCCGCGCGGCGTAGTCGGCGAACGCGCTCGCCTCCGCGGGCGGGTCGCTGTCGTGCATCCCCCCGAGCGTCACCAGCCACTCGCCGTTCTCGACGGGGAACGCGGCGCCGCCGGTGGTTCTGGGCGCGGACTGCGGCGCGAACACCATCCGCCGGTCGCCGGCCGGCCGGTCCAGCCTGATGGAGCTGTAGTCCATGTCGATGGTGACCTCGGAGACGGGGGGTGACTGGTAGCCGTGGTCTTCGAGCCACGACGGCGTCCGACTCGTCCGGCCCGTCGCGTCGGCGACGAGGTCCGCCGGAATCGTCTCCTCGTCGCCCTCCCCACGGACGCGAACGCCCTCGACGGCCGACTGCGTCGAGTCCGTGACGTAGTCGGTGAACTGACAGCCCGAACGGATCTCGACCCCGTCGAACGCCGCGAGCCGGTCTCTGACGACGGTTTCGATCAGCGGTCGGCTCGCGCAGTACAGCTCCATCCGCGTGGCCGGTGGGGCGAAGAAGCCGCCCTGCTCGTAATGTTTGAGGTCATCGCCGACGTCGATGATGAGGCCGCCGGATCGAACCAGCTCCTCGCCGTATCCGGGGAACAGGTCGCAGATGGTCGCGCGACCGGCTTCGAGGAGTACGTGGACGTGTCGCCCCTGCGGGACACCGCGCCTCGCAGTCGGCGCTTCGGGCAACTCGTCGCGTTCGACGACGGTCACCTCGTCGTAGGCGTCGAGAAGTACCCTGGCAGCGAGCAGCCCCGCCATACTGGCACCCAGGACCACCGCCCGCTCCCCCCGTCTCTGTACACGGTCGCCGTCGTACCGCACTGTCGTGTCCAGCGTCATCGAGTCGGTGACTCACGTTGACTTGCGGTCAGTCCGCAGCCGGGTCGAGCGCACTCGATATCCAGCTGACTGACACGAATTCTTGAACTGTCTACGTATTAATAAATCGCGTTCTGACTTTCGAAAACGCGAGCGCGAAAGAAACGGAGCACACCCCGCACAGACCGATTCACCGTCGCGAGAGGCACTTCACTGACCTGTCCGGTCCGGGACCTGTCGCCCGCTCGAACGCCGACGACTGTGGGCGGGCCCGCTCGCCGGTTCGCCCGGCGGACTCACCCCGAGACGGCGTCCCCCGTCCGTTCGCGGCTTCGGCGTCGACCGGCCGGTCACATGTCGAGCGGGCCGACCTTCAGGTACTCCCGCAGGAGGACCGTCGCGTACGACCCCTTCGGGAGCGAGAACGAGAACGTGAGCGGGTCGCGGGCGACAGTGACCGGCGTGCGGACGAGTATCGCCCGGCGGGTCCCGGTCGAGTCGAACTCGCCCGGCAGGTCGAAGTCCGCCGGCGCGAGGTCGAGGTCGTCGAGGACGCTCCGCGCGATCTCGCCGGGTTCGCCGTCGGCCAGTTCGGTCCCGGTGCCGACCAGCGGCGCGGTGACGAACGCCCTGTCGCGCTCGCAGTGGCGCGTCACCACGTCGACCCGCCGCCCGGTCACGCGCTGGGTCCGGTCGGGGTCGGGGAGCGGCGGGTCACCGGTCGCGTCGCGGTCGGCGAAACAGACCACGTCGCCCTCGACCGGTCGGTCGAACGGGAGGCCCCGACGCATTCGTTCGGAGAGAATGCGGTTGAACGCGTACGACTGCGCGGCGTTGACGAACATCCGCTGGAGGTTCGTCGGGACCGCCTCCAGCGCGTGCCGGAAGTCCTCCGGCGTCTCGGCCCCGTCCTCCGCGAGGCGGTGGAGCATCGAGCGCTCGTAGCGGAGGTAGTAGGGCATCTCGTCGAGCGCGGCCCGCCAGTCGGGGTCGTCGCTCGCGGCCTGTTCGTCGACGGCGCGCCGGGCCGCCTGCGTCTCCTCGGGTTCCGTCTCGGCGGGGTTGCCGACGTAGGTCAGCACCGCCTCGCGCCACTCGCCGCGGACGACGGCGAGTCCGACCGCGTGGGTCACGGGCCGCCGACTGCCGAACCGCTGGTGGCCGAAGTAGTTCGGGACGCCGACGGTCCCCTCCGACCCGCCGAAGGCCGCGAGAGCGTCGGTGACGGCGTCCGCGTTCTCCGGGCGTTCCGGGTCGCGGACGCAGACCTCGAAGGCGTTGCCGGCGAGGTCGCCGAACTCCAGTCGCCGCCCGAGCCGACCGACGACCTCCACGTCGGCGTCGGCGACGTCCGGAACCCCCCCGGGCGACGCGTCGTAGACGGTGAACAGCTGGGTCGTGACGGCGTGTTTGTCCTTCGTGCCGGCCCAGGAGACCCGCTCGCGGCTGACTCCCATCGCGTCCGAGAGCCGACGGGCGAAGTCGTTCGTGTCCCACTCGCGGAGGGTCGCCCGCAGCAGCAGGTGAGGGTACTCCCCGGGGTTCGCGTCGGCGGGTTCGGGGTCGACTCGCTCCAGTTCCCGGACCCGGAAGTCCGCGGGTTCGACCCGGAGGCGTCCCCCGACGCCGTCGACGTCGCTCGCGTAGTACGCCATCCCCAGCTGTCGTTCGACCGGGTGGGACCGGCGCATCAGCGGCCCCCCCGTGCGGCGAGACGAGCCCTGCTCTCCCGTGCGGCGAGACGAGTCACGACTGGGAGGTGCGCGAGCGCCGGTGAAAAGCCCGCCGGGTCCCGCCCGGTTCGCCACGGTCGCGGCCGTCGACACCCGGCGTCGGCTCCCGTCTCCCCCCGCGCACTCAGGTTCCGCGCCACGTCGTCCGGTCGTACATCCGCGTCACCTCGCCGGCCTCCTGCCGGATGGCGACCGCCGTCGTAAAGAGGAACGCGCCGACGAGCGCCGTCCCGACGAGTTCGACGCCGACGACGACCCCCGGCGCGAGGGACGTGTAGACGCCGGCCTGTTCCGCGACGACGACGCCCGCGAACGCGAGCAGCGCCGGGAGCAACTGCCTGACCACGGCGGCGATGCTGGTCCCCTCGCTCGACCGGACGGTCAGCACTGCGAAGACGATGGTGACGACGGTGGCCCCGGCGAGACCGATGGTCTCCACGAGGGCGAGGAGCGACCCGCGGCCGAGCAGGAAGCTCGCCCACCACACCGCGACGAAGCCCCCGAGGACGAGGTACGTCGCCCACGTGCTCGGGTCGCTGCGCTCCGGCCGGTCGTGTTCGAGGTAGTAGAGTTCGCGGATTCCGACGGCCGAGAACAGGAAGAAAAACAGCGTCGCGCCGACCTGAAAGGTCCGGGCGGGGGCGACGTTCCCGTACGCGCCGAGCAGTCCCGAGAGGCCGTAGACGACGGCCGCGCCGACGCCGACGGCCAGGTACGCCCACCGCCGCCTGTAGGACGCCGCGAGCACCCCCTGTACGTACGAGACGAGCGAGAGCAGCAACACGCCGGCTCCGACGGTCACGGCGACGTACGCCAGCGTCAGTCCGACCCGGACCGCGACCAGGTCCTCCCCCGCGGCGGATTGCAGCGGTGTCATCACGCCCGGAGATACGGCGGCCGGTCGCTTCAAAGCAGTCCCAGTTCTCGCCGCGCGGGAACCCTGTGTGCCGGTCCACACCGGCCGGGTGTCGGTCCACACCAGGCAGTCGGCACCGGGCAGGTGTCGGACTACACCGGACGGGTCCGCGTCGGTCGGCCCGTGCGGACCGTCAGTACAGCGAGAGGTCGCCGGTCACCCGGTCGACCACGTCGTCGTCGCCGGGACCGACGGCGAGGGCGGTGACCGTTCCCGGTTCGAGTTGCGTGTGGCCGGCGTCGCGGACGACGGCGTTCGGGAGCCCCTCGCGCTCTGCTCTGTCTGCGAGTTCGAACAGTTCCGCCTCGCTGTTGGCCTTCAGGACGACCTTCTTCTGGCCCTCGCCCTTCCACTGCTTCCGCGTCCGCTCGTCCGTGTCCTCGTACGCAGAGAGCGAGGCGTGGGCCACCTGTGCTGCCAGTTTCCCCTCGCCCATTCCGATGTCGGCCCGCGCGACGATGGCCTGCTTCATACCTCCACTCCCCGTCGCGGCGGGAAAACTCCTGCTCTCCGTCGCCGGGTGCCCGGCGTGTCCGCGCGCCGCGTTTCCGGCCCTCCGGACCGCCTCCCGGACCGGGAGACTTTACAGCGGGGCCGCTCCTCTTGTCCGGTATGATCCTCTCGGACGCGGACATCCTGGATCGGCTCCGGGACGGCGACCTCGTCGTCGAGCCGCTCGACGACATCGACATGCAGGTCCAGCCTGCGAGCATCGACCTCCGTCTCGGCTCCGAGTTCCTCGAGTTCCAGCGGACCAACATCTCCTGTATCCACCCCAACCGCGACGACGAGGTCAACGAGTACGTCACCGAGACGTACGTCGAGCGGGGCGACGAGTTCATCCTCCACCCCGGCGACTTCGTCCTCGGGACGACGAGAGAGCGCGTCGAGATACCGCCCGACCTGCTCGCCACCGTCGAGGGGCGCTCCTCGCTCGGCCGACTCGCCGTCGTCATCCACGCCACGGCCGGCATCGTCGACCCCGGGTACCGGGGCCAGATAACCCTCGAACTGTCGAATCTCGGCACCGCCCCGGTGGCGCTCACGCCGGGCATGCGCGTCTCGCAGCTCATCTTCACGGAGATGAAGCGCCCGGCGGAGCGCCCGTACGGCACAGAGCGCGGGTCGAAGTACCAGAACCAGACCGGGCCGCAGGCCTCGCGCATCGGGGAGGACCCGGAGTTCGGTGAGCGCCGATGAGATTCATCGAGGAGGTCGTCGTCGACGAGTTCCTCCCCACCTTCCGGTCGATGCTGGCGGAGGACCTCCGCGAGCGCGGGTTCACCCAGCACGAGGTGGCCGAGGCGCTCGACATCAGCCAGTCGGCCGTCTCGAAGTACGCCCACGGCGAGGTGAACCAGCGCCCCGAAGTGCGCGAGGACGAGCGCGTGCAGGCGCTGGTCGGCCGCATCGGCGAGGGGTTCGCCACCGGCGACATGAGCCGCGTGCAGGCGCTCGTCGAGGCTGAAGTGTTCATCCGGGAGCTCGAGGCGGGCGACCTGCTGACGGAACTCCACGAGGAGGCGATGCCGGCGCTCACCGAACACGACTACGCCAGCATCCACGACCCGGACAGCACGCTCCGGATCACAGAGCGGGTCCGCACCTCGGTCCGCCGGGGGCTCCGGTCGCTGACGAACGCCAGCGGCTTCGCCGGTCTCATCCCGAACGTCGGCTCGAACCTCGTCGAGTGCGTCCCGGACGCGGCGGGCATCGACGACGTGGTCGGCGTCCCCGGTCGAATCGTCGACGTCAAGGGGCGGGCGACGGTCCCCTCGGACCCGGAGTTCGGCGTCTCCGAGCACGTCGCGTCCGTCCTGCTCGCCGCCCGCGCCGCCGGTGCGGAGGTCCGCGGCGCGGTGAACCTCCGGTACGACCCGGACCTGCTACGCGAGCTCGAATCGACCGGGCTCCAGACCGTCGAGTTCGACGGCGAGGAGGACGTCGACGTGGCCGTCGCCGACGCGCTGGAGGGTCGCGACCTCGGGGAGACGTTCGTCCTCTACCAGACCGGGAGCTACGGCATCGAACCGATAACCTACATCCTCGGCCCCGACGCGCCCACAGTCGCGACGGTGGTGCGGGAACTACTGTAGGACATGACGGCGCCCGCATCCGACGACGTCGCCCGCACCCAGCAGTTCTACTCGCGGTGGGCGCGGTTCTACGACCTGCTCGCCACCCGCGCGCCGCTGGTGCAGAGCCTCCGCGAGGCGGTCGTCGACGCACTCGACCCCGCTCCCGGCGACGCGGTCGTCGAGATGGGCTGTGGCACCGGCGCGAACTTCCAGCACCTCCGCGAGCGGGTCGGCCCCGGGGGGACCGTCGTCGGCGTCGACTTCTCGCCCGGGATGCTCGCCCGCGCCCGCGAGCGTGTCGCAGCCGAGGGCTGGGAGAACGTCCACGTCGTCCGCGGCGACGCCGCACGGCCCCCGGTCGAGGAGGCCGACGCGGTGCTGGCCACGTTCGTCGTCGGGATGCTCCCGGACCCGGCGACCGCCGTCGGCGACTGGGCGGACCTCGTCGGGCGCGGCGGTCGCCTCGCACTCCTCGACCTCGCGCGGAGCACCGGAACGGCCGGCCGGCCGCTCAACGGCCTGTTCCGCCTCGCGGTCCTCGCGACGTCGCCGCCGGGCACCCGCAGGCGGCACGCCCGGTCGCCCACGGCCGTGCTGGACCGTCGGACCGTCGCGGCCCACCGCCGGCTCGACGCCCGGTGCGGGGACGTGACCTTCGAGACGCGGGCGCTCGGGTTCGTCCGGGTCAGCGGCGGCCGGGTGGCGTGAGATTCGCGCTCGACTACCGCTCCGTGAAGTCCGGCGCCGCGACGGGGCGCGCGGAGAGCCGTTCGGCCCGGTCGCGGATGCCCCGGAGCATCTCCCGGGTCATCGCGAACACGACAGGCTCCATCGCGAGTGTCGCGCCCAGTCGAACGACCGGGTTCGCCGGGAGCCGGTTGCGCGACCGGACGAGCAGTCGCGTCGTTCCCCCGTCCACGGGGTCAAGGACGAACGACCAGACCCACCACGTCGGGTCGCCCGGGCTCACGAGGACGAGCGCTCGCTCGGGGTCGAGTTCGGCGACTTCGAGGACCGACTCGGGGTAGCGGTCGGCGCTGGCGAGTCTGACCTCGTCGCCGACGGCGAGGCGCTGGTGGGCGGTGATGACGTGGTCCGCGTTGTGGATGTCGAGGCCGAAGAGGTTCTCGGCCCACTCGTAGCTGTAGAAGCCCCCGCGGTCCTGTCCCAGCTGCAGGAGCCACGGCCAGACGGCCTCCGGCGGCGCGTTCACGGTGATAGCCATCGTGGAGTCGACGTCGGCGTCGGGGAGGCGGTCGTCGCCGGGGAGCGACCGCCGGACCTCGCTGGCGGTCGCGCCCCACGTCAGCAGGCGGGGACGGACGGCCGTCCAGTAGGCCACCGCGAGCGCGCCGAGACCCGCGATGGCCCCGGCGCGCCGTCGGACCGCGCCGAGCGCTCCACGAACCGCCGTCCCCGCCCGCCGCACCGAAGCGCGTGTCATAGTGTACCAGTACGTCGTCGTCGGGCATAAGTCCGCCTCGTGTCGGCTCCGGGCGGGTGCTCCTCCCGGTCGGGTCGACGCTCGCGAACGTCAGTTCCCGTGACCGCCAGTCCCCCTCGACGTCATCCCTCGGAGGCGTCAGTCCCGTATCTCCGCTCGTGAGCGGGGCAGAACGCGGGGGGTCTGAGCTGCGCCCGCACGAGCTCGCCCTGCCGGTGGGCGTTGTAGAGGCGACACCGCTCGTCGTCGCAGAACGCCTCGCCGGTGTCGGCGTAGTGGACCGCCTGCAGGGCGTACCCCTCCAGCGCCCCGGTGGTCCGCGGGTCGTCGGCGACGAGGAACTCGCCCTCGACTTCGGATTCGAGGACCTCTCTGGGCGGCGCGTCGCCGGAGCGCATCGCGTGGCGCTGTTTCTCCCTGTAGTAGGCCTCGGGCTTCGCGGGGGCCTCGTAGAGGCCGGGGACAGACAGGAGCGCTGGCTGTCCGAGGACCGACACGCGCTTGTGCCAGCGCCCGTCGTGGTCGCCCCACGTGCCGAGGACGCGGTCGACGAGCGCGACGTGCAGGTGGTCGAGGCCGCGTTCCCCCGCCGGCAGTCGCTCTCGGAGGGCCCGCTGGACGCGCAGGCCGCCGTAGACGACGCCGCCCGCGCGCTCGGGACGTTCGAGCGCCCGCCGCTCGTAGCGGACCACGCCCAGCATCTCGTTTCCCGTCTCGCGGTCGTAGGGCGAGCGCACGCGGGCGGCGGCGAACGCCTCCGCGAGGTCCTCGTCGGAGCTGCCGGAGTCGCCGGAGTCGTCGGCGTCAGCGGGACCGCCGAAATCATCGGAGCCGGCGGAATCGCCCGGGCCGCCGCCGGCTCCCGGGTCACCCGAATCGTCGCGGAGGCGGTCGAGGAACCGGTCGCGCACGTCCACCTCGGCGTCGACCCGCGCTCGCAGCCAGTCGGCTATCGCCCCCGCGTCCGCGACTGTCGTCGGCGCGCGGTACAGCGAGACGCGGCTGACCATCCCTAGTCGTCGGCGGGCGTCCGGGAGGTGAGTTCGACCGGGCTGGCGTCGACGCCGAGTTCGTCCATCGCCACCTGCGCGGCCCGCTTGCCGGAGAGGAGCATCGCGCCGAAGGTCGGCCCCATCCGCGGGAGGCCGTAGGTCGTCGCCACCGCCATCCCGGTGACGACGAGGCCGTCGTGAGCGACGCCGGTGTGCTCGACGACGGCGTCCTCGGACTTGCCGACCCACATCGAGTCGTGGCCGGGCGAGTCGTGACCGGGCGCGCCGTACTGGCCCTCCTCGGTCTGGTCCATCCCCCGGTTGGTCTTCGCGTCCGCGATGCCGGGAGCGTCGAGGACGCCGCGCTCGTCGAGTTTCTTGACGGCCATCGCGTCGTGGCCCGTGGCGTCGATGACGAGGTCCGCCTCGACCGCGATGGGGTCGACGCAGGTTATCTCGCGGGGGAGCGCGTGGACCGGCGTCCAGTTCATCACGATGCCGCCGACGC
>JBDGSQ010000016.1:0-3613 GCA_042217455.1 Haloferacaceae archaeon
GTTCGTTCGCGTTCCCGCAGTGGGGCGACTGCACGCAGGCGGGACAGCCGTCGGCGCAGTCGCAGGTGTCGACGAGTCGCGCGGTCCGGGCCATCAGGTCCTCGACGACGTCGTAGCCGCGGCGGGTGAGGCCCACGCCGCCGGGGTAGCCGTCGTAGACGAATATCGTGCTCTCGCCCGTCTGGTGGTGCATCGGCGTCGAGAGCCCGCCGACGTCGGCGCGGTCACAGAGCAGTCGGAGCGGGAACAGCGAGATGACGCCGTGTTCCGCGGCGTGGATGCCGCCGTCGAAGTCGCCCGCCTCTCGCATCTCGGCGGCGACGTCGTCCGGGACGGTGAAGAACAGTCCCCTCGTCCGGAGCTCCGTCTCGGGGAGGGAGAGCGACTCGCGGCCGATGGTCTCGCCGCGCTTCGCGTCGCGTCGCTCGAATCCGGTGACGCGCTCCGTCACGGTGAGGTCCGCGAACCGGACGCTCGTCTCCGGGCGGGCGGCGAGCGGGCGCTCGGTCAGCACGTCGTTCACCGCGACGTCCTTGTCGGTCAGCACGCGGGTGTAGTAGTCCGCCCACGTCGGCTGGAGGTGGGCGACGTCGCGCTCCAGGTCGAGGTCGACCACCTCGTAGGACTGCCCCTGCTGGTGGTATATCGCCCCGGGGTGGGCGTCCCTGAGCGCGTCCGAGAGCGAGAGCGTGGCGACGACGTCGTCCGACCGGCGGTCGAGCAGGTCCACCTCCCGGTCGTCGATGGTCCGGAGATTCATCTCGTGCTGGGGGCTGTCGCCCCCGGCGTAGGTCCACCGGACGCCGCGGTCGGTCTCGCGGCGCTCCAGTCGCCCCTCGGCTTCGAGGGCGCGCACCACCGACGGGAACCGGTCGCCGAAGTGGCGGTCGTCGTCGGGTGCGAGCCAGTTCTCGCGGGCCGCACAGGCGACGTGGTCCGGGAGCAGCTGGTCGTTCTCGGGGTCGGCGACCGCCTCCTCGGGGTCGCCCGCGAAGAGCTCCTCCGGGTTGCGCATCAGGTACTGGTCGAGCTGGTCCTCGCCGGCGACGAAGACGACCAGCGCGGGGTCGGTCCCCCGGCCCGCCCGCCCCGCCTGCTGGTGGGTCGCCATCCGGGTGCCGGGATAGCCGTCGACCAGCACCGCGTCGAGGCCGCCGACGTCGACGCCGAGTTCGAGCGCGTTCGTGCTCCAGACCCCGCGGACGTCGCCCGCGTGGAGTCCCGCCTCTATCTCGCGGCGGCGCTCGTTGCGGAGGGCGGCCTGGTAGGCGGCGACCGACGAGGCGAGGTCGCGGTCGCCCCGGTCGCCGAGTTCGTCTGCGCTCTCTGTGGCGTACCGCTCTGCGGTCTGGCGCGCCCGGGTGAAGGCGAGGGTCTGGTAGCCGCGTTCGAGGAGGTCGACGAACAGCCGCTTCGTCTCGACGTGGCTCGACCGCCGGCGGCCGCTCCCCCGGTCGCCCTCGTACTCGGGCGGGTTCCAGAGCACCCAGTGGCGCGGCCCCGTCCCGCTGGTGTCCTCGTCGACGAGAGCGAAGGAGGTCTCGGGGCGACCGGTGACCCGGGCCGCGTGTTCGACGGGGTTGCCGACGGTGGCCGAACAGCAGACGAACTGCGGGTCGGCGCCGAACCGCTCGCAGACGCGGGCGAGGCGACGGAGCGCCAGGGCGACGTGGCTCCCGAAGACGCCCCGGTAGGTGTGGACCTCGTCGACCACGACGAGTTCGAGCGACGAGACGAACCACTCCCAGAGGCGGTGGGCGTGGGGGAGCAGGGCGTAGTGGAGCATGTCGGGGTTCGAGAGGAGGAGCGTCGGTCGCCGGTCGCGTATCTCGCGCTTCTCGGTCTGGGACTGTCGCCCGGTGTACTGGGCGACCGAGACGCGACTCCCGAAGCCGAGCGCGCGCGAGAGGGCGGAGAGCGTCTCCTCCTGGTCTGCGACGAGCGCGTTCTGCGGGCCGAGATACAGCGTACGCCCGCCGTGGTCCATCGCCCGCTCGAACGCCGGGACTGTGTAGGCGAGGCTCTTGCCGCTCGCGGTCGGGGTGGCGAGGACCACGTCGTCGCCGGCGCGGACCGCCTCGATTGCCTCCGCCTGGTGGCGGTAGAGCCGGTCGACGCCGCGGTCCCCGAGCGCGGAGGCAAGCCGCGGTTCGAGGTCGACGTCCGCGTAGGCCGCCTCCCGGGCGGGCACCCGGCGGTGGGCGGCCACCTGCCCCTCGTAGTACGGTCTGTCTCCGAGCCAGTCGACGAAGTCGTCCACGGCGACTGCTCGGACCGGTCGTGCCTAACGGTTACGCTCGCGTCGAACCGTTCGTCGCCGACGGCGACTCACTACCGCAAACTGTCGAGGGCGCGCCTGATGCCGGCGGCGAGGACGGGTTCGAGGTCGGAGACAGTGGGCTGGTCGGCCTGGTGGGCCTGCAGGCGAACGAGCGTGGCGAACTCGCCGCCCGGCGTCCGGGCGAACACGCGGAGCGAGGACTCGGCGAATCGCATCCTGACCGCCGGTTCGCTCCCGTCGACGGGGAGGAAGGTCACGGTCGCGCCGCGGTCGTCGTGGGTGTACTCGTGCTCGAACTCGCCGAGTTCGTCGACGACAGAGGCGAGGCTCCGCGCGCGGCCTCTGAGCCCCTCGGGCCAGTACGCGGCCGCCCGCTCGACGGCGGCGTCGACGTCGAACGCCTCGGGCGCGGGGACCGACACGTCGTACCGGCGGGCGAGCCGGCAGAGAGCGCCGCTGTCGAGCAGTTCGACCCCGACGGCGTCGGCGTCGTTCCGGGCGTCTTCGGAGACGCCGACGTTGGTCACGAGGAGGACGGCGTCGACGTCGGTGGCCAGTCGGAGGGTCGCGAGGTCCCGGACCGTCTCGCTCTCGAGGGCGTCCTCGGAGTGCCGCCACGACGCCTGTACCAGTCGGCGCTCGTCCCCGCGGGCGAGGAGTATCTCCGTGGTGCCGCCGGGTGAGGGGGGCGCGACCGTGCGCTCCCAGTCCTCCCACGCGTGCGCCGTGAGGTCCGTGACGAACGTGCCGAAGCTCTCGACCGTGAGCTGTCGGAGCCGCTCCTGACAGTCGTTCACTGTCTGGGAGGAGTCGGTACCGAACCAAGTAGGTGTTGGTCGGGGGTATTTTGGGGCCGGCCACCTACGCCCGACCGTGACGGGTGGGACGTACACGCTGGTCCTGTCGCTTCCGACGGCGGCCACGGTCGAGGTCGGCGCGCTCGGCGTCCAGTCGTTCCCGCCGGGCGGGTACGCGTACACCGGGAGCGCGCTCGGGAGCGGCGGGTTCGGCCGCGTCGACCGACACCGGCGCGTCGCCGCGGGCGAACACGACGTCCGCCACTGGCACGTCGACTACCTCCTCGGTCACCCCGCCGTCGCTATCGACACCGCCGTCACCTCGGCGGACGCAGACGTGGAGTGTGCGGTCGCGGCGCGACTCCCGGCGGGACCGGTCGACGGCTTCGGCTCCTCTGACTGCCACTGTCGGTCGCACCTCGCACACGACCCGGACCCGGAGGCGCTCCTCCGGGCGGTTCGGGCGGCGCACGAGGCCGAGACCGGGTGACAGTTCGCCCACGACGACTCGCCCGAGTGTCGGTCGCTCACGACG
>JBDGSQ010000016.1:3713-15575 GCA_042217455.1 Haloferacaceae archaeon
GGTCGCTCACGACGAGGCGACCGGGTGACGGTGCGCATCCCGACTCGGTGGCGGTGCGACGCGTCGCTCCGGCGACGACGCTCGGTCGGGTCGGAAAGAGCGAGGAGTACGGTACGCGAGACGGCCCGGCGGCTCCCCTCGAAGAGTCGATTCCGCGTTCAGAAAGGCTGCCCGTTCCGGGCAAGGACGGGCAACCAGTTGCCGGTTCTTGTCAGAGGCACCCCGGCACAAGCAGGTAGGCACCGGGTAACCTTTACTTCACCCACTGTGTACGCGGGTCATCGGATGGTTCAAGCTATATAAACATCACTATCATTTAAGTACTACGTGGTTCGGGCGAACCATTATAACGACGGGTTGGATATTCGACTCCGATGGGTAACTCGGACGTCGAGGACGTGCTCAGGGCGGTGACGTCTCGCGTCGAACTGCTCAGGGGGGTCGGCGCCGACGGCGTCGAGAAGCGCGAGCTGGAACAGCACCTCTCCGTGTCGCGTTCGACGGTCGACCGCGGCGTCCGGGAACTGCTCGAGGCGGGACTCGTCGAACGCGACGGCGAGCGGGTCAAGCTGACGCTCGCCGGCAGGCTCCTCCTCTCCGAGTACGACCGCTTCACAGACCAGGTCGCGGGCGCACTCGAGGCGAGCGACTTCCTCGAGGCGGCGTCCACAGAGCGGTGGGACATCGACCCGGCGGTCCTGGAGGAGGCGGCGATACACCGGGCCGACAGAGAGGCGGCCGACCCGGTCGAGGAGCTCGCCTCGCTCGTCTCCGGAGCGAACCACGTCAGTGCCGTGGTGTCCGCCGCGCCGCACCGGCGACTGATCGACTCCTGTCGGGAGACGGTGGTCGAACAGCGCGGCTCGACGAGCTGTGTCCTCACCGACGACGCGCTCGCCGAACTGACGTCCACGCACAGAGACTGCCTGCGGGAGCTGCTCTCGACGGGCCGGGTCTCCCTCGCGCGGACGCCCACCGACCTCTCGCGGAGTCTCGTCGTCGTCGAACGCGACGGCGGCGAGACGATGGCACTCGTCCACCACGACGGCCCCGCGATAACCGGTCTCCTCACGAACGACTCGCCGGAGGCGGTCGCGTGGGCGCGAGAGGTGCACGAGGAGTACCGCTCGTCCGCCCACGACGTGCCGAACCCGTTCGAGTAGGCGCACGCCCGGAGGCCGACCGGTTCGTTCCACCGCCGGACTCCCGCCAGTGGGGTGGGTTCTTGTCTCGCCCCTTCGAAGGGCGCCCGTGTTCGACCCGATATCCTACCTCACGTGGATGCACGGCCGTCCCCCCGAGGCGACCCACAACCTCGGTTCGAGCGACCTCCGGCCGACGCCCCGCGGCGACGGGGTCGTTCCGGAACCGCTCGACGGTCAGGACGACCCGCCCGCGGACACCGACCTCGAATCCCAGCTTGCGGCGGAGTACGACGTCGCACCCGAGCGAGTGCTCGTCACCTCCGGTGCGACCCACGCGAACGTCCTCGCGGCGGCGGCCGCCATCGACCGCCGGCTGGAGCGTTCCAGCGACCTGTTCGCCGAGAAGCCGGTCGACCCGCAGGTCGTCGTCGAGACGCCGGGGTACGAACCGCTCGTGGCGACGCCGGAAGCGCTCGGGGCCCGGGTCGACCGGTTCCAGCGCCCGCCGGGAGCCGACTACCGCCTCTCGGCGACACGCGTGGCCGACGCCGCGACCGAGGCGCTCGCGCTGGCGACGGTGACCGACCGGCACAATCCGAGCGGGAGACTCGCCGACCCGGACCGACTCGCGGACGTCGCGGAAGCAGTGGCAGACCGGGACGGCCTCCTCCTCGTCGACGAGGTGTACGCGCCGTACGTGACCGACCCGGACCCGGCGGCCCCGTTCGGCGGTCCCTCGGCCGTGGACCTCCCGAACACCCTCGTCTCCGGGTCGCTGACGAAGTTCCACGGCCTCGGCGACATCCGGGTGGGGTGGCTCGTCGGCCCGGAGGAGGTCGTCGCGCGGGCCCGCGGCGCGATGACGCACCTGCCCTTCCTCCCGCGGACGAACCGAGCGCTCGCCCGCCGCGCGCTCGCACACGAGAGAGACCTCGCGGACGACGCCCGCGCCCTCGTCGAACGGAACGGCGACCTCCTCGCCTCGTTCGTCGAAGCGCGCGACGACCTCCACGGCCGGGTGTTCCCGGGGTCGACCTTCGCGTTTCTCGCCCACGGGGAGGTCGACGGCGACGCGGTGGCAGCGGAGGCGTGGGAGCGCGGGGTCCTGGTCGTTCCGGGGCGCTTTTTCGGTCGTTCCGAGGCGGTCCGCGTCTCGCTCGGGCGCGACACCGCGTCGATGCGGGAGGGGCTGGACGCCTTCGGGGCGGCACTCGACGCGGTGTAGACGCCTTCGGGGCGGCACTCGACGCGGTGTAGACGTCTTCGGGGCGGCCTCGACGCGTTACGCGTTGTAGGTCCGCCGCTCAGGGCAGCGCCGCCGCGAGCTTCTCGACCGGGTGCGGCGGCGGCGACTCAGCACCTGACCGGTCGCCGAGCTGTGTCTGACACGACGCGCCCGGCGCGACGACCGTCTCGCCCGGACTCTCGTCTACCTGCCGGAAGAGGATGCGACTGATGGCCTGCGAGAGGTCGTAGTGCTCGGCCTCGTAGCCGAACGAGCCGGCCATCCCGCAACAGCCCGAGTCGAGCGGGTCCACCTCGTAGCCGGCGCGCCGGAGGACGCCCACCGCGTGGTGGTCTTTCCGGGTCGCCTTCTGGTGGCAGTGGCCGTGGTAGGTGAGCGACTCCGCCGGGTCGGCGAAGGGCATCGACTCGTCCAGCCTGAAGGTGTCGACGTACTCGAGCACGCCGTAGCTGTTCGCGGCGACGCGCTCGACCGCCTCGCCGGAGAGCAGGTCGAGGTAGTCGGACTGGAACATGACCGCGTCGGAGGGTTCGACCAGCACGACGTCCCAGCCGTCGTCGACCGCCGGTTCGAGCGCTCCCACGTTCGTCTCGGCCGTCTCCCGGGCCCTGTCGACGAAGCCCTTCGAGAGGGCGGGGCGACCGCTCCCGGAGACGCCCTCGGGGAGCCGGACGTGGACGCCGGCGGCCTCCAGCGCCCGGACCGCAGCCTTCCCCTGTGCGGGGTGGTTGTAGTTCGTGTGCGTGTCCGGGAAGAGGAGGACCTTCCGGGTCGCCTCGGACTCGGGGACGCCGGGGCCGCGGGCCTCGAACCACCCGGCGAAGGTGTCGCGCCGGAAGGTCGGCAGCGAGCGGTCGGCGGCGATGCCGAGGGTCTTCTCCATCGCCAGCCGCGCGCCGGGGACCTTCGCGGCCCAGTTCGAGAGCGGGGCGAGCGCGCTCCCGACGCCCGCGAGCGTGTCGAAGTTGGCGAACAGCCGGTCGCGGAGGCTCGCGCCCTCGCGCCGGTGGTACTCGTGCATCACCTCCGTTTTCATCTTCGCCATGTCCACCTCGCTCGGGCAGTCCTTCGAGCAGCCCTTGCAGCCGATACAGAGGTCGAGCACCTCGTGGACGAACTCGTCTTCGAACAGCTCCTCCTCGGGGAGGTCGCCGCTCATGGCCGCCCGGAGCATGTTCGCCCGGCCGCGGGTGGCCTGTATCTCCTCCTCTGCCGCGCGGTAGGTCGGGCACATCACCCCCCCGACGAGCTCCTGGTCGCCCCGACAGCCGCCACAGCCGTGACAGAGTTCGACCATCCCCTGGAGGCCGTTCTCGTTGTCCCAGTTCAGCGACGGCTGGAAGCCGGCGTCGAAGCGGTAGTCCGGACCGAACCGGAGGTTCTCGGTCATGTCGACGTCGCCGCAGACGGTGCCGGGGTTGAGCAGCCAGTCCGGGTCGAAC
Source organism: Haloferacaceae archaeon (assembly GCA_042217455.1). Classification (GTDB taxonomy): domain Archaea; phylum Halobacteriota; class Halobacteria; order Halobacteriales; family Haloferacaceae; genus JBDGSQ01. The sequence continues at coordinate 7,547 of JBDGSQ010000016.1, forward strand.
GCCGACTTCAGGTCGCGGAACGCCTGCCAGAGCTCCTCGCCGTAGAGCTTCCGGTTCCACTGGGTGCGGGCGCGGCCGTCGCCGTGTTCGCCCGAGACGCTCCCGTCGTACTTGACCGCGAGATCCGTCGCCGCGTCGGCGGTGGACTCGAGTTTCTCGACGCCGTCGACGGTCTTCGTGTTGATCAGCGGCCGGATGTGGAGGACGCCCGGCCCGGCGTGGGCGTAGTAGCTGGCGAAGGTGTCGTGGTCGTCGAGCATCTCCTGGAACTCGGTGACGTAGGCCGGGAGGTTCTCCGCCGGGATGGCGATGTCCTCGATGTAGGCGATGTGCTTCGCGTCGCTCGTCCGCCCGAGGAGGATCGGCAGGCCGGACTTGCGCATCTTCCAGAACTTCGCTCTGGTCTCTGCGTCGTGGGCCTCCATGGCGGTGACCGCGTACCGCTCTTTCGCCGTCGTCGACTCGGCGTCCGCGGCCGGGTCTCCCTCCGTGTCGCCGCCGGGCACGCGGTCCGCGACCAGGTCTGCGACCTGCTGTCGCCCGTCGTCGTCGTCCTCCGCGTAGAACTCCACGAGGAGGACGGAGTCCGTCCCGTCGGGGAGCATCCCGACGACGTCCTCGAACTCGGCCGTCTCCCGCGCCAGGTCGAGCAGGACGTCGTCGATGAGTTCGACGGCGGCGGGGCCGTGTTCGAGAATCGGCGCGACGTCCTCGAGAGCCTCCACGATGCCGTCGTAGGTCAGGAGCGCGATGGCCTTCGTGTTCGGGACCGGTTCGAGCGACACCGTCGCCTCCGTCACGATCGCCAGCGTCCCCTCGCTCCCCGCGAGCAGTCGCGCGAGGTTGACGGTCCCGGTCTCCGCCTCGTCGACGAGCCGGTCGAGGTTGTACCCCGAGACGTTCCGCTTGAGTCGCGGGTAGCGCTCGCGGACCTCCGCTTCCTCCTCGTCGAGTATCCGGACGACCTCCGCGTAGACGCGCGGGAGGGGGTCGTCGGCGTCCGGGTCGGCCTCCTCGCGGAGCGTCTCGACCGGGACGTCGCCGAGGCGGACGACGCTCCCGTCTGCCAGCACCGCCTCGACCTCCTCGACGTACGCGTCGGTCTTGCCGTACTTCAGCGAGTGTGCGCCGGTCGAGTTGTTGCCGACGGCCCCGCCCAGCGCGCTCTTGTCGCCCCACGCGGGGTCCGGCGCGAACTTCAGGCCGTGGGGGGCGAGTTCGCCGTTCAGCGCTTCGAGTATCGTGCCGGCCTGTGCGGTGGCGGTCCCGGCGTCCGGGTCGATCGACCGCACCTCGTCCATGTGTTTCGTGAAGTCCATTACGACGGCCTCGTTCACCGTCTGACCGGCGAGACTCGTCCCGCCGCCGCGGGGCAGGACCGGAATCCCGCGCTCGGCGCAGTACTCCATCACGGCGGCGACGTCCTCCGTCGAGGTGGGGAAGACGACGCCGACCGGCGTCATCTGGTAGATGGACGCGTCCGTGGCGTACAGCTGTCGGGAGTAGCTGTCGAACCTGACCTCGCCGTCCACGAGCGCTTCGAGGTCCGAGACGAGTCCGGGGCGCTCGACCTCGTCGCTCACGTAGTCGTAGTTCCCGCCCTCGGCCGGATCGCCGCGCGGGAGACCGCTCGCGTCAGAAGCCATTCGTCTGGTGCTTCGTCCGGCAGCGTATAAAGCCGCGGCCTCCTGCAAACGACGGGACCGCGACGGTAGGATGACGTCACGTGCCGGCGGCGACGAGCGGGACAGGACCGCGGTACCGCCGGGCGATGCCAAGACGTTACATGGGCGCGGTGCGAGAGGGCCGACATGGCCACAGCGACAGCGACGTTCGAGGACAGACTCGCGGCGCTCGACGTCGGTCTCACGCGGACGACGCCCGACGGGTTCGAGGAGGCGCTCGCGGGGGTCCTCCTCGACCCGGCCGTCGGCGTCTCGCTCCCCTTCGACGGCGTCTCGCTCCCGTCGTCGGTGACGACGGACCCGACGCCCGCGGACCTCGACGCGGCGCGGACCGGGGTGACGGCTGCCGCGCTCGGCATCGCCGAGTACGGGAGCGTCGTCCTCCCGTCGACGCCCGAGGGGAGCGAACCGGTCAGCCTCTTTCCGGAGCGACACGTCGCGGTCCTCCGCGAGGACGACCTGGTCGCGGACATGCCCGCGGCGCTCGGCCGACTCGGCCCGGAGATTCGCGCGGAGCGGGGGACCTACATCGTCGCCACGGGACCGAGCGCGACGGCCGACATGGGCGCACTCGTCACCGGCGCGCACGGGCCCAAAGAGGTCCACGTGGTGCTGCTGACCGACGACGGCGGGGACGTGAGTGACGCCGGCGCGACTGGGACGGAAACAGCCGGGAGCGACTCGGACGCGACTGGGACGGAAACAGCCGGGAGCGACTCGGACGCGACTGGGACGGAAACAGCCGGGAGCGACTCGGACGCAACTGGGACGGGGACAGACGTGAGTGACTCGGGGGGTGCGTCCCGGTGAGCGGGGGGCGCTCCCGCGAGGCGAAAGCGGCCGAGATCCGCCGTCTGCTGGCGACCGAAGGCCCGGCCGTCGCCGAGAACACGAAGGGATTCAACGAGGGGCGGTACGAGTCGGTGAGCCGGCTGTCGGACTACGAAGAGCTGAAAGACAGCGCACGCGAGATAAAGGAAGACGCCATCGAGCGCCTCCCGGAACTCGTCGACGCGTTGCGCGAGTCGGTCGAGGAGAACGGCGGGCACCTCTACGTCGCGGACGACGCCGCCGACGCGAACCGCTACGTCCGCGAGGTGTGCGCAGATGCGGAGGCAGAGCGGGTCGTCAAGTCGAAGTCGATGACGACCGAGGAACTGGAGGTCAACGACGCCCTCGAGGCAAACGGCGTCGAGGTGGTCGAGACGGACCTCGGCGAGTGGGTCGTGCAGGTCGCAGAGGAGTCGCCGTCGCACATCATCGCCCCGGCCATCCACAAGTCCAGAGAGAACATCGCGGCGCTGTTCAACGAGCGGTTCGACCCCGACGAACCGCTGGAGACGGCGGAGGAACTGACGCAGTTCGCCCGGGAGCGACTCGGCGAACACATCCGCGAGGCGGACGTCGGCATGACGGGCGTGAACTTCGTGACCGCCGACTCGGGCACCATCGCGCTGGTGACCAGCGAGGGCAACGCCCGGAAGACCGCGGTCGTGCCCGACACCCACGTGGCGGTCACGGGCATCGAGAAGGTGATTCCGTCCGTCGAGGACCTCCAGCCCTTCCTCGAACTGCTCGCCCGTTCGGGGACCGGACAGGACCTCACCTCCTACGTCTCGCTTTTCACGCCGCCGACCGCCTCGCCGACCGTCGACTTCGACGCCCCCGACCGACCGCTCGCCGACGGCGACGGCGACCGCGAGTTCCACCTCGTCCTCGTCGACAACGGGCGCACGGCGCTGCGGGAGGACGACCAGCTGCGGGAGACGCTCTACTGCATCCGGTGTTCGGCCTGCTCGAACACCTGCGCGAACTTCCAGCACGTCGGCGGTCACGCCTTCGGCGGAGAGACCTACTCCGGCGGCATCGCCACCGGGTGGGAGACCGGCATCGAGGGCCTCGACGTCGCCGCCGAGTTCAACGACCTCTGTACCGGATGTAGCCGCTGTGCGGACGCCTGCCCGGTGAAGATAGACATCCCGTGGATAAACACGGTGGTGCGCGACCGCATCAACCGCGGCGAGGACGCCGAGTTCGACTGGCTGGTCGAGGGACTGACGCCCGACGAGGAACCCGGCGGGCTGGACATCCAGAAGCGCCTGTTCGGGAACTTCGAGACGCTCGCGCGACTCGGGAGCGCGACCGCACCGGTCTCGAACTGGCTCGCGGACGTCGGCCCCCTCAGGCGGGTCGCTGACCGACTCGTCGGCGTGGAGCGGACGCGGCCGCTCCCGGAGTTCTCCCGGGAGACCCTCGTCGAGTGGTTCGAGGCCCGCGACCCCGGCGTCGCCGGCGGCGACGCGGACCGGGAGGCGGTGCTCTACCCCGACGTCTACACGAACTACGTCCACCCCGAACGCGGGAAGGCGGCGGTGCGGGTGCTGGAAGCCCTCGGCGTGCGGGTGCGGGTCCCGTCGGTCGCCGGGTCCGGCCGCGCGCCGCTCTCGCAGGGGATGATAGCCACCGCCGAGCGACAGGCTCACCGCGTCTTCAGCGACCTCGCTGAGCACCTCGACGCCGGCCGCGACGTGGTCGTCGTCGAACCGAGCGACCTCGCGATGTTCCGCGGCGAGTACGAGAAGTTCCTCGCCGAGCGCTCCCACGAGCGCCTCGCGGCGCGGAGCTTCGAGGTTCTCGAGTACGTCTACGGCCTCCTGGAGAACGGGGCCGACAGTGACGCACTCACCGGACCCGAGACGGAGCGAGCGTCGCGGGTCGCCTACCACGCCCACTGCCAGCAGCGCACCCTCGGACTCGAAGCCCACACCGTGGCCGTCCTCGAGGACTGCGGGTACGACGTCGTGACCTCGGACGTCGAGTGCTGCGGGATGGCGGGGTCGTTCGGCTACAAGTCCGAGTACTACGACCTCAGCGTCGACGTGGGCCGGGACCTCGTCTCGCAGTTCGACGCGCCGGACACCGAGGACAGAGTCGTCGCCGCCAGCGGCGTCTCCTGTACCGACCAGCTCGACGACCTGCTCTCGCGTCCCGTCACCCACCCGGTCCAGCTACTCGACCCGCAGTGAGGCGGCCGGTCCGACCCCGCGATTTCCGGACTTCCCGCGCCGGGGGCGTCGGCGCGCGTCAGACGCCCGTCGCCCACCTGCGAACAATTAAGACCCGGGCAACGTATGAGTGTGAGTATGAGCGGAACGCCACAGGAGATCACATCGCTCGTGGGTCGGGAGGTCTACTCGAACAACGGCGTGTTCGTCGGCGAGGTAGAGGACGTCCGCCTCGACCTCGACCGACAGACCGTCACCGGACTGGCCATCGGCCAGCTCAACGACGAACTGTTCTCGGGGCACGTCGAAGCGGGGAAGGGCGTCCTCCTGCCCTACCGCTGGGTCCGCGCCGTCGGCGACGTCGTCCTCGTCAACGACGTCGTCGAACGGCTGAAGGACTCCGAGACCGAAACCGACGAAGTGGTCGTCTGAGCGGCGCTAGCTTCCGTTCGCACCCTCGCTCGCACTCTCTACGCCCATCGCCTCGAAGAGCTTCCGTCTGACCGCCTCCTCGGTCAACTGGAGGAGCGTTCCCCTGTTCTCGTCGGACGTCTCGATGCCGGTGAAGATACCGAGCGGTATCTCGACGCTCCCCTGCGTGGAGTGGCCCGCCGCCTCGCCGATGTCGCTGAAGGCGTCCTGCAGGATGTTGCCGATGTTCATCCGGATGTCCTTCGACCGGGCCGCGAGGTAGATCTTGTCGTCCGCGATGCCGAACACCGCCGTGGTGGTGATGCCCTCGAGGTTGAGGAGGTGCTGGGCGGCCTCCGAGAGGGCCTCCCGGTCGCGGATGAACCCGGCGTTCGAGATGAGGTGGCTCCCCTGCACCTCGCGGTTCTGGATGGCCTCCGCGAGGACGTCGAGCGTCTCCGGACTCATGCTCGGCGACTCGACCTGTTCGAGGGTGTCGTGGTTGGCGAACGGGTAGAGGTAGGCCGCGGCCGTGAGGTCCGCCGGGGTGGTGTCGCGCTTGAAATCGAGCGTCTCGGCCCGGATGCCGTAGAGGAGCGCCGTGGCCACCTCCTCGCTCGGACTGAGGTCGAACTCCTGGATGTACTTGGTGAGAATCGTCGACGTCGAGGAGACGTTCGGCCGCACGTCCATGAACGACGCGGTGAACTCCCCCTCGGGTTCGTAGTGGTCGATGAAGACGTCGATGGAGACGCCGAGGTCCACGTCGCCGGACTTCATGTGGTCGACCAGCGCCACGCCGTCGTAGGTCGCCAGGTCGTCTGCGTCGTCCCGCGAGGTGAGTTCGATGCCGAGGAGATTCACGAACGCCCGGTTCTCCTGGTGGCCGATGTCGCCGGAGTAGATGATGTCCGCCTCGACGTCGTATACCTCGGCGATGGCCCGCAGGGCGACGGCGCTCGCGATGGAGTCCGGGTCGGGGTTGTCGTGGGTGAGAATCGCGAAGCGACCGTCGATGCCCTGCAGGATGTCTGCCAGCTGTCGCGCCTTGTACTCGAGCTCGCCGGATTCGAGGGCGCGGAGCGCGGAGTCGGCGATGACCTCGGAGGGGTTGATGACCACGTCGGCACCGAGCTCCATCAGCTCGTCCTCGCTGACCGGGTCCGAGGCCCGCACGACGATGAACTGGTCGCCGCCGCGGTCTCTGATAGAGGAGACGGCGTCCTTGTTGGCCTCCACGTCGGAGGCCAGAATGAGGATGACGTCGCGGCCTTCGACCTCCTCGGCGACGGCCGCAGCGGAGATGTCCACCTGCTTCGCGTTCAGGTCCTGGTCGCGCAGCGCTTCGACGCGTCCTTCGTCCTTGTCGAGGATGAGGACGTCCTTTCCCTCTCTGGCGAGTTCGTCCGCCACCGCGTGGCCGACGCTGCCGCACCCGAGAATGGCGTACGTCGACATAGAGGAAATCGTGACCCCGGAACTCATCGTACCCCATCTCTCTCCGGACGGCACTTAATTACCATCGTTCCCGAAACTGTCTCGGTCGCTCGCCGCAGCCCGGTTTCACCGGGCGCTGAACGCGCCGAACACGAGGTAGGCGAACAGGCACGCCCCGGCGAGCGAGACGGCCCTCCCGACTGTCGGAACCCGGGCCACGCCCGCGGCCAGACCGCCCGCCTCGACCCACAACCCGCCGGCGAGCAAGGCCAGCGACGCGAGCGCGGTTCGGTCGTCTGCCCCGGGGACGTTCCCCACCGTCGGCGGGTAGAACTGGTAGGTGGTGCCGACGACGGAGAGACCGAGCAGTCCGAGGACGTTGAGGCGGCGGTGGGCGACCACCAGCGGCGGGGTGATGCCCGAGAACGCGAAGTGCAGGCCGACGAGGACGGCGAGGACGCCGCTGGTCACGCCCGCCGCCACGCCGTAGAAGCCGACCCGTCGCCGGTCCGAGCGTCGGAAGAGAGCCCCGAAGGCGACGGCGAACCCGACGACTGCGACTGTCTCGACGACCGCGCCGAGTCGGAAGACGGCACCCGAGCCGAGCGACCACGCGAGGAGCGCTGGACCGAGTGCGCCCGCGGGCAGCACCACGAACGCGAGTCGCTTCGGCGGCGACGCGACGAGAAAGCGCGGGAGGAGTCGGAACCCGATGGCGAAGAGCAGGAGGGCCGCGCCTCCCGCGCCGAGGAGGTGGAGCGTCGCCGGGAGGCCACGACCGAACAGCGCGGGGAGGGGGGTCGTGGCCGCGAGGAGCTCGTAGCTCCCGAGGCCGAGATAGGCGACGGCCACCGGGACGAACGCGTTCGCGAACCGGTCGAGGCCGCGCCGGTGAGCGTTCGACTCGCCGGTCGCCGTCTCCGCGCCGGTCGGATTCGTGCGGACCGTCCACGCGAGCGTCGCCGCGAAGACGACGACGCCGGCCGCCCACGCCGCCGCACCGACCGTGTCGACGACCGCCGGTACCGAGGGGTGCCCGGCGGCGGCGACGGCCACGGCACCGAGGGCGGTCAGCGGTAACTGCACCGCCGGAGGCCACGTCGGTTCGAGCGACCGCTCGAAGTACGACGGGACGAGCGCGTAGGCCTTCCCGAAGACGACGTGCCAGACGAACCCGAGCAGCCCGAGGACGATGGCGCGGGCGGGGAGGACGCCGGCGAGTTCGACCGCCTGCCACGCGAGCAGGAAGCAGACGCCGACTGCGACGCTCCGGCGGGACCAGCGAGAGACGCGTGCGGTACTCACGATTCTTCGACCTACCCGGCACCCACGGACGGCGACGCCCTAAAACCACCTCCGGACACGTTCGGCCGCCGGTGCCACCTCGCCGTCAAAGGAAAACGTATTTCACTCCACCCGGGTTACGCGGTAGTACAGGGCCGGTAGCTCAGTTAGGGAGAGCGACGGACTCTTAATCCGTCGGTCGGGGGT